>JARLIV010000253.1 GCA_031291555.1 Methylovirgula sp.
GGGCCCGACGCGCGTGCGCCGCAGGGCGGAGACGTGCCCATAGCAGCCAAGCGCGCGGCCGAGGTCGCGGGCGATAGCGCGCACATAAGTGCCCTTGCCGCAACGCGCCTCGAAGGTCGCTTCGTCCTGGCCGGCCGAGACTAAGACGAGTTCATGGATCGTCACCGGCCGCGGCGTGAGCTGTGGGGTCTCGCCGTCGCGGGCGATGTCATAGGCGCGCTCGCCGGCGATCTTGATCGCCGAGAAGGCGGGCGGCAATTGCAGGATCGTGCCGGTGAACTGCGGCAGCGCGGCGAGGATGGCCTCGGTCTGCGGCCGCGCCTCCGAGCGCGCAGTGATCTGGCCGTCGGCGTCGTCGGAATCCGTCTCCGCGCCCCAGGCGATCGTGAAGCGATAGGCCTTCTCGCCATCCTGAACGAAGGGCACGGTCTTCGTCGCCTCGCCGAAGGCAACCGGCAGCACGCCGGAGGCGAGCGGGTCGAGCGTGCCCGCATGTCCCGCCTTCTTGGCGTTGAAGATGCGCTTCAGCCGCGCGACGGCATGGGTCGACGTCATGCCGACAGGCTTGTCGAGCACGATCCAGCCGTTGATCTCGGTGCGTTTGGAGCGTGGCGCGTTCATCAGTCCTCTACGCTCTTGATAAGGTCGCGCTTGACTTGCGGCGAGTCGAGCAAAGCGTCGATCCGCGCGCCGCTGTCGAAGCTCTGGTCCGGCCGGAAGCGGAGGTCCGGCGCGAATTTCAGATTGACAGAATGGGCGATCTCACCGCGCAGGAACTTCTTGTTGCGATCGAAGGCGGCGAGCACCTCGTTCATGTCCTTGCCGCCGAGCGGCATGATATAAACGGTCGCGAGCTTGAGATCGGGGCTCATGCGCACGTCGGGAACGGTAACGACATGGCCTTCGAGCACGGGGTCGTTGATGGCGCCGCGGCTCAGAAGATTGGATACGCTATGGCGGATCATTTCGCCGACACGCAACATGCGCGGCGTCGGGGCGCCGCCAGAATGATGCACTCTCGACATTTTCGGTAAAGCCTCTAATCCGATGCGCGCCGCAAAGCGGCGCGCATCCAATGTTGTTCAATCAATGATTGCGGCGCGCGTGTTTCAAGTCCCTCGGAAGCCCGCGCCTTACAAGCTCCGCTTGATCTCCTGGACATTGTAGCATTCGATCACATCGCCGACGCGCATGTCCTGGTAATTCTCGAAGGCCATGCCGCATTCCTGCCCAGCGACGACCTCCTTCACTTCGTCCTTGAACCGCTTCAGCGTCGACAGCTTGCCTTCGTGCACGACGACATTGTCCCGGATCAGGCGCACATTCGCACCGCGCTGGACAGTGCCGTCGGTCACGCGGCAGCCGGCCACCTTGCCGACCTTGGAAATGTTGAACACCTCCAGGATGAGGGCATTGCCGAGCATTTCCTCGCGCAGTGTCGGCGGCAGCAGGCCCGACATCGCCGCCTTCACGTCATCCACGAGATTGTAGATGATGTTGTAATAGCGGATTTCGATGCCCGCCTGCTCGGCGAGGCTGCGCGCTTCCTTGTGGGCGCGGACGTTGAAGCCGATGATGACGGCGTGCGAGGCTTCCGCCAGAGTCACGTCCGACTCGGTGATGCCGCCGACGCCGGCATGCAGAACGCGGGCAGCGACTTCCTCGGTGTTGAGCTTCTCGAGCGTCGCGACAATGGCTTCGACCGAGCCCTGCACGTCGCCCTTGATGACGAGCGGGAATTCCTTGCGGCCCGCCGCTTTCAGCTGGCTCATCATGTCGGCGAGCGAGCTGCGCGCGCCGGTGCCGCGGGCGGCCGCCTTCTCGCGCTTCTGGCGCTCGCGATATTCGGTGATTTCGCGCGCCCGCGCCTCGGTTTCCACGACAGCGACTCGATCGCCCGCCTCGGGCGAGCCGGAAAAGCCCAGAACCTCGACCGGCGTCGAGGGGCCGGCACTCTCCTGCGTCACGCCCTTGTCGTCGATCAGCGCGCGCACGCGGCCCCATTGCGAGCCGCCCACGACGAGATCGCCGACATGCAGCGTGCCGCGCTGGACGAGCACGGTGGCGACCGGGCCGCGGCCGCGGTCAAGCCGCGCCTCGATGACGGTGCCTTCGGCCGCGCGGTCCGGATTGGCCTTCAGGTTGAGCACTTCGGCCTGCAGCGAGATCAGCTCGAGCAGCTTGTCGAGATTGATCTTCTTGGTCGCCGAGACTTCGACTTCGAGCGTCTCGCCACCGAGGGATTCAACCTGCACCTCGTATTGGAGCAGTTCGGTACGTACGCGCTCGGGCTTGGCGTCCGGCTTATCGATTTTGTTGATCGCGACGATGATGGGAACACCCGCCGCCCGCGCGTGCGTGATCGCCTCGATCGTCTGCGGCATGACGCCGTCGTCGGCGGCGACGACCAGCACGACAATGTCCGTCACCTTGGCGCCGCGGGCGCGCATCGCCGTGAAGGCGGCGTGGCCGGGCGTGTCGATGAAGGTGACGAGCTCGCCGTTCGGGGCCGTCACCTGATAGGCGCCGATATGCTGGGTGATGCCGCCCGCCTCGCCGGAGACGACATTGGCATGGCGGATCGCATCGAGCAGCGAGGTCTTGCCGTGGTCGACATGGCCCATGATGGTGACGACCGGCGGCCGCGGCACGAGATTGGCGTCGGTATCGGGCGTGTCGAACAGGCCTTCCTCGACATCGGACTCGGCAATGCGCTTGACGGTGTGGCCCATCTCCTCGGCGATGATCTGGGCGGTATCGGCGTCGATCACATCGGTGATCTTGGCCATCTGCCCCTGGCGCATCAGCAGCTTGATGACGTCGACGCCGCGCTCCGACATGCGGCTCGCGAGTTCTTGGATGGTGATCGTTTCGGGCAGGATGACCTCGCGCGAGATCTTTTCCTTCTGCTCGGCGATATGGCCCTTGAGCCTCTGGGTACGGCGCCGGAAGGCCGCGACCGACCGGGTGCGTTCGTCTTCCTCGCCGGTGGCGCTGGCGACGGTGAGGCGGCCACGAGTCTTCTGCTCGGCGCCGCGCGTCGGGCGCGGCACGATGACTTTGGTCGGCATGCCCGGCCGGCGGATGATGCGTTTGGCCTCTTCTTCCTCAGCCGGGACCAGCGGCCGCGCGGCCGCGGGCGCCGCGGCGGAGGCCGTGAGGCCGAGCGGCTTGCGGGCGGCGGGGACAGCGGACGGGA
>JARLIV010000254.1 GCA_031291555.1 Methylovirgula sp.
CATAAACCACGAACTACCCAAATCCAGAATATAGAGGGTGCGGCCGGTCGCGCGGCGCGAGAGTTCCTTGGCGAGCTTCACTCGCTGCGCCTCGCCGCCCGAGAGCGTATTGGCCTGCTGACCGACTTTAATATAGCCGAGGCCAACCCGCGCGAGCGTCTCCATCTTCTCGCGGATTGAGGGCACCGCCTTGAACAGTGTCCCCGCCTCCTCGACCGTCATGTTGAGCACGTCGGCGATCGACTTGTCGCGATATTTCACCTCCAGCGTCTCGCGCTCATAGCGCGTGCCTTTGCAGACGTCGCAGGTGACATAGACATCCGGCAGGAAGTGCATCTCGATCTTGATGACGCCATCGCCCTGGCAGGCCTCGCAGCGCCCGCCTTTGACGTTGAAGGAGAAACGCCCCGGCTGGTAGCCGCGCGCTTTCGCCTCCGGCAGACCGGCGAACCATTCGCGGATCGGCGTGAAGGCGCCGGTGTAGGTCGCAGGATTCGAGCGCGGCGTGCGGCCGATCGGCGATTGATCGATGTCGATCACCTTGTCGAGATGCTGCAAGCCTTCGATCGCCTTATACGGCGCCGGATGCTCGATCGCGCCATTGAGCTTGCGCGCCACCGCCCGATAGAGCGTATCGACGATAAGCGTCGACTTGCCGCCGCCGGAAACGCCGGTGACGCAGGTGAAGAGCCCGAGCGGAATATCGACCGAGATATTCTTGAGATTGTTGCCGCTCGCCTCGATGATCTTGAGCTTGCGCGCCAGGTCCGGCTTGTGTCGCGTGCGCGGCACCGGCACTTGCAAACGGCCGGAGAGATATTGCCCCGTCAGCGACTTGGGATCATCCATGATCTCCGTCGCCGTGCCCTGCGCGACGATCTCGCCGCCATGGATGCCGGCGCCCGGCCCGACATCGACCACATGGTCGGCCGTCAGGATCGCATCCTCGTCATGTTCGACGACGATGACGCTGTTGCCGAGATCGCGCAGGCGCCGCAAGGTTTCGAGCAGCTTGGCGTTGTCGCGCTGGTGCAAGCCGATCGACGGCTCGTCGAGCACATAGAGCACGCCGGTAAGTCCTGAGCCGATCTGCGAGGCGAGCCGGATGCGCTGGCTCTCGCCGCCTGAAAGCGTACCCGACGCGCGGGACAGGGTCAGATAGTCCAAGCCGACATCGATGAGGAAGGTCAGCCGGTCGTTGATCTCCTTCAGGATGCGGCGGGCGATCTCGGCGCGCTTCTCGTCAAGCTTTTCCGGCAGCGCGCCGAACCACGCGCGGGCATCACGAACAGACAAGTCCGACACTTCGCCGATATGCTTGCCTTCGATCTTGACTGCGAGCGCCTCCGGCTTCAGCCGATAGCCCTTGCAGGCCTTGCACGGCGTCGCCGTCATGAATCGGGCGATGTCCTCGCGCGCCCAATCGCTTTCCGTCTCGTGATAGCGCCGGTCGAGATTGCTGATGACGCCCTCGAAAGGCTTCTTCACATCATAGGAGCGCAGCCCGTCGTTATAGGAAAAGCGGATCGGCTCGTCGCCAGAGCCGTAGAAGATGATCTCCTGGACCGCCTCCGGCAGTGCCTCGAAGGGCGTATCGAGCCGGAATTTGTAGTGCTTGGCGAGCGATTCGAGTGTCTGGAGATAATAGGGCGAAGTCGATTTCGCCCAGGGTGCGATCGCACCCTTGCGCAGACTGAGCTTCGGGTCCGGCACGATCAGCTCGGGATCGACCGTTTCTTCGCTGCCGAGGCCGCTGCATTCGGGGCACGCGCCGAAGGGATTGTTGAACGAGAACAGCCGCGGCTCGATCTCCGGGATGGTGAAGCCCGAGACGGGACAGGCGAATTTCGACGAGAAGACGATCTGCTTCGGCTTGCCGTCCGCGTCCTTCTCATCGGCATATTCGACGAGAGCGATACCGTCGGCGAGTTCGAGCGCGGTCTCGAAGCTTTCCGAAAGCCGCGCCGCGAGATCCGGCCGCACGGCGATGCGATCCACTACGACCTCGATATCGTGCTTGAGCTTCTTGTCGAGGGCCGGCGTCTCGGCAACCTCGTAGAATTGCCCGTCGATCTTCAGCCGCTGGAAGCCGCGCTTCATGTAATCGGCAATTTCCTTGCGGTATTCGCCCTTGCGGCCGCGCACGACCGGCGCCAACAGATAGAGCCGCGTGCGCTCCGGCAGAGCCAGAACCCGATCGACCATCTGCGAGACCGTCTGGCTCTCGATCGGCAGGCCCGTCGCCGGCGAATAGGGAATGCCCGCGCGCGCCCACAGGAGCCGCATGTAGTCGTAAATCTCGGTGACGGTGCCAACCGTCGAGCGCGGATTTTTCGAAGTGGTCTTCTGCTCGATCGAGATCGCCGGCGAAAGCCCGTCGATCTGATCGACATCGGGCTTCTGCGTCATTTCCAGGAATTGCCGGGCATAGGCCGAGAGCGACTCGACATAGCGGCGCTGGCCCTCGGCATAGATCGTATCGAAGGCGAGCGAGGATTTGCCCGAGCCCGAAAGCCCGGTGAAGACCACGAGCTTGTCGCGCGGGATAACGAGATCGACGTTCTTGAGATTATGCTCGCGCGCGCCGCGCACGACGATCAGGCGGCGGTCGTCCCTGGGAAACGGCAGGCTGAGCTCTGGCTCCTTAGCCTTGCGAGGGGTGGTTTTTCGCGGT
This sequence comes from Methylovirgula sp., assembly GCA_031291555.1. Taxonomy (GTDB): domain Bacteria; phylum Pseudomonadota; class Alphaproteobacteria; order Rhizobiales; family Beijerinckiaceae; genus Methylovirgula. The sequence goes on from JARLIV010000254.1 coordinate 2,675, forward strand.
GCTTTCATGGACTTTTGGAGAATATCCTTGGCTCCAAGGAGGACGAAAACATCAGCCCGGGCCGCAAGCTGCAGAGGAGTCGCGCGAAGCTTGAGTCACGGAAGGTCGGAATAGCCCTAAGATATGAATTAGCAAGGGCAAGGCCAAGTGCGCCTTTGTCCGCCCCCTGCGTGATCATCGGCCCCCACTCATCGTCCGCCGCGACCTTCAGATCAATAAAACCCGTCCCGCGCCCGCAGCCGCCGCGCGAACAGGCGCAACAGGTCGAGAGCGAAGCTCGGCGTCTCGCCGACGATCCGTAGAAATTGCTTCTCCGACACGGGCACGAGCGTCACATCCGTCACCGCGACGGCAGTGGCGCTACGTGGAGAGGGGTCGAGCAACGACATTTCGCCGAAAAACTCGCCCGGCCCGAGAATAGCGAGAACGCGGCGCCCGGCCTGGATTTCCACCCGACCGCTCTCGATCACGAAAAGCGCCTCGGCCTTGTCGCCCTCGCGGAAGATCGCCTCGTCCGCGACGAAGGAACGCCGTGGCAGGCCGGCCTTCAAAAGCAAGCTGAAATCCAATGGTGCCCCAGGCATTGACCCAACCTCCACTTTCGATCAATCTGCGCCGCGACGCTTGAGCGTTGCCGCTGACGTAGCGTCATCTCTTTGTCAAAAAATGGCTTTTCGTCTATGCGTTCGCCACCCCGCTATATTTTCATCGAAACCAACCGCCGCTGCAATCTCAAGTGCGAGCATTGCTCCTATTGGCATGAGAAGGACGCCGACGCCGCCAATTATCTGCCCCTGCCCCGCAAGCTGGAGGTGCTCGGCGAATTCCACGAGCTCAACCCCCAAGGCGCGATGGTCACCTGCGGCGGCGAGAGCATGCTCGACCTCGAAACCTATTTCGGCCTGATGCGCGAATGCCGCCGGCTGGGGCTCAGCGCCCTCTCGGTCGTCAACGGCACGCGTATCCAGACGCCGGAAATGGCCGAGCGGATGATCGCCGAGGGGCCGCACGAAATCTCGATCTCGCTGAATAGCCCGCGCCGCGAGGTGCATGACCGCACGCGCGGCGTCCAAGGCGCCTTCGACAAGGCCGTCAAGGCGCTGCGGCTGCTGCTTGAGGCGCGCGCCCGGGCGCCGGGCTCGACGAGCCGCATCTATGTCATGGGCCTCGTCTTCGACGAATCCTACCGCGATCTCGAACTCTTTTACGATTTCGTCCTGAACGATATCGGCGCCGACCGGCTGAAGCTCAATTCGCTGCAACCCTCCTTCGCGCAGCACGATCCGACTGACGCGTTCTTCCGCGATCATTCCAAGCTCGATCCGGACGAGCTCTGTGACATCATCCAGCGCTGCGACCGGCGCTTCAACCTCGGCCTGAACCCGGTCTGGATCGAACAGGTGCGCATGTATTGGCGCAGCCTCGCCCGTGCCCGCGATCTCGATCTCGGCTGGGCCTCCAAGGCGCGAACCTCCGAGCACATCTGCAACACCTACGAGCGCAACATCATGGTCGACAGCTACGGCCACGCGCGGCTCTGCTTTTCCAGCGAGTTCGCGGGGATGAAGCTCGAACGCAAGGGCGATCTGAAGCGCTTTTGGGAAAGCGCGGGAGCGATCCGGCGGGAGATGGCCTTCTGCAACCGGCTCTGTGGCATCAGCCACAGCGTCCGGCGCGTCAGTGCCAGCTTGAACGCCTCGCGGCAGGTTCCGCAACGCAGCTTTGCGACCCGAGGCGCCGATTTTTTCGCCGATCTTTGGCCCCTGCGGCCGATCGCTGACCCTTGACCGGGGGGAAACGCCGCTTGCCAAGAGCGTTGCGCTGGTCTAGGAACAAAAAAAGAACATCGCTTTCCGTGGAAAACCCGGTTCAAGATGCCATTTGGAGTCTGCTGCGGCCGGCAGCGGCCCTAAGGTCGGCGGCGAGAAGCGTTATAGGAGAGAGCCATGGCGGGCAGCGTCAACAAGGTCATTCTGATCGGCAATCTGGGCCGCGACCCGGAGGTGCGGCGGCTGAACTCGGGCGATTCCGTCGTGAACTTCAGCCTCGCGACGACCGAATCCTGGCGCGACAAGGCGACCGGCGAGCGCAAGGACCGCACCGAATGGCATAATATCGTGATCTTCAACGAGAATTTGGGCAGGATCGCCGAGCAATATTGCAAGAAGGGCTCGAAAATCTATCTCGAGGGCCAGTTGCAGACACGCGAATATACCGACAAGGACGGCAATCAGCGCCGCACGACGGAGGTCGTCCTGCAACGCTTCCGCGGCGAGCTGACGCTGCTCGACAGCCGCGGCAGCGCGCGTGGCGACATCTCGGACGATCGTGCGCTTGAGCCAAGCGGCGGCGGCAGCTTCGGCCGCTCCTCGCCGATGGAATCCGACAAGCGCCCGAGCCGCGCCGCGGAAATGATCGACGACGACATTCCGTTTTAAGAGCCGCCGGACGATCATGCCCCGGGAGGCGCGTGTGTGATCGTCGAGAAAAAGATCTTCAAGCTGCCGGAATTTCACACGTCCGGCGGTCAGCTCATCAAGAATGTGCGGATCGGCTGGGAGAGCTACGGCAGGCTCAATGCCGATCGCTCGAACGCGATCCTCATCGCGCATTATTTTTCCGGCACCAGCCATGCCGCCGGGCGCTATGCGGCGGGCGACGTCTATCCTGGCTATTGGGACGCGCTGATCGGCCCCGGCAAGGCGATCGACACCGAGCGCTATTTCGTCCTCTCCTCCGATACGCTCGTCAATCTCAACGCGCGCGATCCGCAGGTCGTCACCACAGGCCCGGCGAGCCTCGACCCTGCGACCGGCAAGCCTTACGGCCTCTCCTTTCCGCTGGTGACGATCGGCGATTTCGTCGCCGTGCAGAAGGCGCTCGTCGATCATCTCGGCATCCGCAAACTGCACGCTGTCATGGGGCCGTCGATGGGCGGCCTGCAAACGCTCGCCTGGGCCGTCGCCTATCCCGAGATGATGGACCGCATCGTGCCGGTGATCTGCGCCGGCGAAATGGATGCCTGGCTCATCGCCTGGCTCGGCCTCTGGGCGGCGCCGATCACGGCCGATCCCGCCTGGCAAAGCGGCGCCTATGCGCCCCGGGCGCAGCCCCTCGCCGGGCTGACGCTGGCGCTGAAGCTCATCACCCTTCAGGCTAATCATTGGCTCTGGACCGATGCGCAATACGGCCGCGCCATTGCGGAGATGGGCGCGAGCCCCATCGCAGCGCTTGGCACTGAATTCAAGGTCGAAGCCGCAGTTGCCGCGATCGCCGCCGCCCGCGCCGCGATCTCGGACGCCAACCACCTGCTCTACCTCGTCAAGGCAAACCAGACTTTCGCCGCCGGGCCGAGCGGCACGCTGGCGGACCTTGAGAAAATCCGGGCCAAGACGCTCATGCTTTACAGCCCCGAGGATCAGGTGTTCCGCGCCGAGAGATGTCGCGCGACGGCGGCGGCCATCGCCAGAGGCGGTGCGCCGGTCGAGGTCGCCGAAATCCACGGCCCGTTCGGCCATGCCAATGGCCTCTTCGCCATTGCGCCGCTCGGCGAAAGGATCCGGGAATTTCTGGCGCGCGAGCCTCGTCTTTGAACGCCGAATCGCGGCCGATTTGGCGGGCCTAAAAGGGCCTCCCGGCGCCCGGTTGGCGCGGCGAAAAGGGGCGCTGCACGCATCCGCCTGTGAACATCCCGTCGCAGATAGATAACCATCTGAAAATAATGCATATTTTCAAGCTTATCGGCGCCCGCCCGGCTGGCTTTTTCGGGCGCAATTGATTATATGAAAAGCTCCTCCAAACCCTGGATGATTTGCCTTGGCCGATAGTGAAGAAAACGGCGCCGGACCCGCAGGTTCCGACGTCCGTCCGGTTTCCATTTCCGACGAGATGCGGCGCAGCTACCTCGATTACGCGATGAGCGTGATTGTCAGCCGCGCGCTGCCCGATGTGCGCGACGGCCTGAAGCCGGTGCACCGGCGCATCCTCTTCTCGATGTACGAGAACAATTATCTGCCGGACCGCGCCTACAACAAATCGGCGCGCGTCACCGGCGACACAATGGGCAAATACCATCCGCACGGCAATCTCGCGATCTACGACGCGCTGGTGCGCATGGCGCAGCCCTTCTCGATGCGGCTACCGCTCATCGACGGCCAGGGCAATTTCGGCTCCGTCGACGGCGATCCGCCCGCGGCCGAGCGCTATACCGAAGTGCGCCTCGCCCCCGCAGCGCTGCCGCTGCTCGACGATCTCGACAACGAGACGGTCGATTTCCAGCCGAACTACGACGGCCGCGAGCGCGAGCCGGTCGTGCTGCCGGCGAAATTTCCCAATCTGCTTGTCAACGGCGCGGGCGGCATCGCCGTCGGGATGGCGACCAACATCCCGCCGCATAATCTCGGCGAGGTGATCGACGCGGTAATCGCGCTCATCGACAGGCCCGAGATCAGCATCGAGGAGCTTATCGGCATCGTCCCGGGTCCGGATTTTCCGACCGGTGGCAATATTCTCGGCCGCGCCGGCATCCGCGCCGCTTATCTGACAGGCCGCGGCTCGATCCTCGTGCGCGCCAAGGTCGAGGTCGAGACGATCCGCAAGGAACGCGAGGCGCTGATCGTCAGCGAGATTCCCTATCAGGTGAACAAGGCGACGCTCGTCGAAAAGATCGCCGAGCTTGTGCGCGAGAAGAAGGTCGAGGGCATCTCGGATCTGCGCGACGAGTCCGACCGCCAGGGCATGCGCATCGTCATCGAATTGAAGCGCGACGCTGTGGCCGATGTCGTGCTGAACCAGCTCTGGCGCTTCACCGCGCTGCAATCCAGCTTTCCGGCCAATATGATCGCGCTCAACGGCGGCCGGCCGGAGACGCTGAACCTTAAGGATTTCCTGCGCGCCTTCGTCGATTTCCGCGAGGAGGTCGTCACCCGCCGCACCAAATTCCTGCTCGGCAAGGCACGCGATGCCGCGCATCTGCAAGTCGGCCTCGCCATAGCGGTCGCCAATATCGATGAGGTGATCCGCGTCATCCGCACCTCGCCCGATGCGGCCACGGCGCGCGAGGCGTTGATGAGCCGCGACTGGCCGGCGCGCGACATGGCCCCGCTCATCGCACTGATCGCCGACCCGCGCCATGTTCTCTCGCCAGAGGGAACCTGCAGGCTCTCCGAGGCGCAAGCGCGCGGCATCCTCGAACTGCGGCTGCAACGCCTGACCGCGCTCGGCCGCGAGGAAATCGGCGCGGCTTTGGAAAAGCACGCCGCCGAGATCGCCGATTATCTTGATATTCTCCGCTCCCGCGTCCGTCTCTTCGGCATCATCAAGGACGAGTTGCTGGCGGTTAAGCTCGCGCAGGCGACGCCGCGGCGCACGGCGATCCTCGACAGCGATGCGGACTTCGAGGACGAAGATCTCATCCAGCGCGAGGATGTCGTCGTCGTCGTCTCGCACGCGGGCTACATCAAGCGCGTGCCGCTCTCGGCCTATCGGGCGCAACGGCGCGGCGGCAAGGGCCGCTCGGGGATGCAGACGCGCGACGAGGATTTTGTCGCCAAGCTCTTCGTCGCCTCGACGCATACGCCGGTTCTGTTCTTCTCCTCGCTGGGGCAAGTCTACAAAGAGAAAGTCTGGCGGCTGCCCGCCTCGGCGCCGCAGGCCCGTGGCAAGGCGCTGGTCAATATCCTGCCGCTCGAACAGGGCGAACGCATCACCACCATCATGCCGCTGCCGGAAGACGAAGAGCAGTGGGAGAAGCTCGATGTGATCTTCGCGACGACGGGCGGCACCGTCCGGCGCAACAAGCTCTCCGATTTCGCCCAGGTGAACCGCGCCGGCAAGATCGCGATGAAGCTCGATGCTGGCGAACAGATCGTCGACGTGCAAATCTGCACCGAGAACGACGACGTTCTGCTGACCACGGCGGACGGCCAGTGCATCCGCTTCCCGATCACCGATGTGCGCGTCTTCAAGGGGCGCGATTCAATGGGCGTGCGTGGCATCTCGCTCCCCGAGGGCGATCGGGTCATCTCGCTCGCGATCCTGCGCCATATCGAGGCCGAGAGCGGCGAGCGCATGGCCTATCTCAAGATGCGCCGCGCTATCGCCGGCGAAGCGGCCGAAACGAGCGAAACGGCAGCCGAAGAGACGAATGGCGAGGAGGCCGCGGCCCTCTCCTCCGAGCGCTATGCCGCCATGTCGGCGGCGGAAGAGATCATCCTGACGGTTTCCGCCAACGGCTATGGCAAGCGCACCTCGTCCTACGAATACCGGATCACCGGGCGCGGCGGCAAAGGCATCGTTGCGATGGCAGTCAACACGCGCAATGGCCCGCTCGTCGCCTCCATGCCGGTCGAGGACAGCGACGAAATCATGCTCGTCACCGATGGCGGCCAGATGATCCGTTGCCCGGTCGAGGGCATCCGCGTCGCCGGCCGCGGCACGCAGGGCGTCATCGTCTTCGACACGGCCGAGGGCGAACGCGTCGTCAGCGTCGAGCGCATCAGCGAGGACGAGGCAGCCGAGAATGGCGAGGGCGAGACGGGCGAAGCCGCGGGCGAGTAAGGCGCTCCCTCTCTCCATGAGCGCAGCGAAATGAGGAGAGGGAATAATGTCCCATTTGCCCCCGCCCCTGCCCTCGGCTAGAGATGAGCCATGACTCTTAAGGCGCTCTACACCGGCACGTTCGACCCGCTGACCAACGGCCATGTCGACATCATCGCGCGCGCCGCGCGTTTCTGCGACGAGCTGGTGGTGGCAATCGGCGTGCATCCCGGCAAGACGCCGATGTTTTCCGCCGCCGAACGCGCCGAGTTCATCCGCACCGCCGCTGGCGATCTCGCCGCGGCCCATGCCTGCAAATTGTCAGTGATGACGTTTTCGGGGCTCGCGGTCACCGCCGCGCGCGAGGCCGGCGCGACGCTGCTGGTACGCGGGCTGCGTGACGGAACCGATCTCGACTACGAAACGCAGATGAGCGGCATGAACGCCATCATGGCGCCGGAGATCGAGACCGTTTTCCTCGCCGCCTCTCCGGAAGTCCGTCATATTGCCGCGACATTGGTGCGCCAGATCGCGCTGCTCGGCGGCGATGTCTCGGCCTTCGTCCCGGATGCCGTCGCCAAGGCCCTTGCAGTGAAATTGAACACCGCGCCCTAATCCATTCCGAGGAGGAAACATGCGCCTGATCCGCCGCAGCCTTCTGGCTGCCTTCGCCTTCATGGCTTTGACACTGCCGCTCGCCGCCGCCGACCTCAAGAACGAGATCTATCTTTATACGAAGGACGGCCGGGTCACGATCCTGCTGCGGCCCGACCTCGCGCCGAAGACGGTTGAGCAGATCAAGACGCTGACCAAGCGGGGCTTCTACAACGGCCTCAAATTCCATCGCGTGATCGAAGGCTTCATGGCGCAGACGGGCGACCCGACCGGCACCGGCACCGGCAGCTCCGATCTGCCGAATGTCCCGGCCGAATTCTCCAAGGCGCATTTCAAGCGCGGCTCCGTCGGCATGGCGCGGGCGGACGATCCCAATTCCGGCAATTCGCAATTCTTCATCTGCTTCGACGAAGCGGGCTTTCTCGACGGCCAATACACGCTCTTCGGCGAGGTGATCGACGGCATGGATGTCGTCGACAAGATCAAGAAGGGCTCTCAGGCCGACAACGGCACGGTTACCGACCCCGACAAGATCGTCAAAATGGAGCTGGCGACGGACGCCGGGAAATAGGCGTCAGATCGCGATGCGATCGATTCCGATGAATTAGAGCGGGATTTGCGCGAAAAACCGCTCACACTTTTTCGCATCCCGCTCTAGAGCTGGACGATCGAATCGAAGTCGAATTTTTCGCCCGGCGGATTTTCTCCAATCCGCACGATCGTGTCGCCGACGAAGCGGTAGGGCGGGACAGGCAGATTGTACGGGGCCGGGACGCCCTTGAAGACCCGGCCCGCGAGATCGTATTTCGAACCGTGGCACGGGCAGAAATAGCCGCCCGGCCATGCCGCGACAGGCGTCGTGGCGCTGGCGTCCGGAAAGCATTTCGGGAGACAGCCGAGATGCGTGCAGATTCCGACGACAACCAGAATTTCCGGCTTGATCGAGCGATGCCAATTCGCCGCGTAGGGCGGCTGTTGCCAGACCTTGGACTCTGGGTCTGCTAAAAGATCGACAACCTTAGGCGATTGCAGGCTCGCAACCAGATCGGGCGGGCGGCGCAGGATATAAATGGGCCGCTGTCGCCATAAGGCGATGATATTCTGCCCCGGCGCGGCGGTCTTGAGATCGATGTCGACCGGGCCGCCAGCCGCGAGGGTGGAAGCATCCGGCTCCATTTGCGAGAACAAAGGCACAGTTGCCGCGGTCGCGCCCACGCCTGCGAAAGTCGCGGTCGCTATATAGAGGAAATCGCGCCGTGTCGCTCGTGGCGGCTTCGCTGCGTCTTCGCTCCGATCAGGAGAACACGCCTCCGACATGGGAAACCTCGCGCGCTTTTGCAGGCTTGCCTTCTTAGCTAGGCGGTGACGGCCATTTGGCAAGGCGCACCTAGAGGTTTACGTCACGCTCTGCTTCGACTATGGGAAGCGCCAACGCAGGAATGGAGGCATCGCGATGGCGGAAACCGGCAACACTCTGACGCTCGAGACGACCAAGGGCCCCGTGGTAATCGAGATGCGGCCCGATCTTGCGCCCAAACATGTGGCGCATATCAAGAAGCTCGTGGAGGAGCATTTCTACGACGGCGTCGTGTTTCACCGCGTCATCGACGGCTTCATGGCGCAGACCGGCTGCCCGCACGGCACCGGCACGGGCGGCTCGAAATATCCGGACCTCAAAGCCGAATTCAACGCCGAGCCGCATGTGCGCGGCACCGTCTCGATGGCGCGGGCGCAAAATCCCGATTCCGCCAATTCGCAATTCTTCATCTGCTTCGACGACGCGCGCTTTCTCGACCGGCAATATACCGTATGGGGGAAAGTGGTCTCCGGCATGGAGAATGTCGACAAGATCAAGCGCGGCGAGCCGGTGCGCGAACCGGACCGGATCATTTCCGCCAAGCTGAGCTGAGAAGCACTTGGGTATTAGCGCCATTGCGAGCGAAGCGAAGCAATCCAGATTGCAAGGCCGGATCGTTTCGTCACCTTCGTTCCTCGTGATGGCGGCCGCACGATATGCGCGTTGATCTGTTCGATTTCGATCTGCCGCCCGAGCGGATCGCGCTACGGCCGGTCGTGCCGCGCGATGCCGCGCGAATGCTCGTCGTAACACCCGCGTCGCCTGAGCCGCTGCAGGATCGCACGATCCGCGATCTGCCGGATTTTCTGCGCTCCGGCGACATTCTCGTTGTCAACAATACGCGCGTGATCCCGGCCCGGCTCGAGGGCGTGCGAAGCCGCGGCGCGAACAAGGCCAAGATCGAAGTGCTGCTGCACAAGCGCGTCTCCGGCAGCACCTGGCGCGCCTTCGCGAAGGGCGCGAAAAAGCTGCAACGCGGCGACAGGATCACCTTTCAGCACGGCGACATTGTCGTCGCGGCGGAGGTGCTAGAAAATTTCGGCGAAGGCGAAGTGATGCTCGCCTTCGCGCTCGCGGGCGATGAACTCGACCGCGCCATCGAGGCCCTCGGCGCCATGCCCCTGCCGCCCTATATCGCCGGCAAGCGGCCGGCCGATGCGCAGGACAGCGAGGATTATCAGAGCCTGTTCGCCGTCCATCGCGGCGCCGTCGCCGCGCCGACCGCGAGCCTGCATTTTACGCCGGCGCTCAAAGCCGCCATCGCCGCGCGCGGTGTCGAGATCGCGCAGATCACCCTGCACGTCGGCGCCGGCACCTTTCTGCCGGTGAAGGCGGATGACACGCAGGGGCATAGGATGCACGCCGAATGGGGCGAGATCGACGCCGAGACCGCCGCGCGGCTCAATGCGGCGCGCGTGGCGGGCGGGCGCATCGTCGCGGTCGGCACGACCTCTCTGCGCCTGCTCGAATCCGCGGCGACGGCGGACGGCAAGATCGCGCCTTTCTGCGGCGAGACGGCGATTTTTATCACCCCTGGCTATCGCTTCAAGGCGGTCGACATGCTGCTGACCAATTTCCATCTGCCGCGCTCGACGCTCTTCATGCTGGTCGCGGCCTTCAGCGGCCTTGAGACGATGCAAGCGGCCTATAAACATGCGATAGCCTCGGGCTACCGCTTCTATTCTTATGGCGATGCCTGCCTGCTCCACCCGGCCCCATGACCGAACTGACATTCGATATCCATGCCATAGACGGCGAAGCGCGCAGTGGCACCCTCAGCCTGCCGCGCGGCCAGATTCGCACGCCCGCCTTCATGCCGGTCGGCACGGCGGCGACCGTCAAGGCCATGTATCCGCAAGACGTGCATGCTCTCGGCGCCGATATCGTGCTGGCCAACACCTATCATCTGATGCTGCGGCCTGGGGCCGAGCGCATCGCCGCGCTCGGCGGCTTGCACAAATTCATGAACTGGCGCTGGCCCATCCTCACCGATTCGGGTGGCTTCCAGGTCATGTCGCTCGCCAAGCTCAGAAAGCTCGATGAAAGCGGCGTGACCTTCCAATCGCATATCGACGGCGCGCGGCATCATCTGACGCCGGAGCGCGCGATGGAGATCCAGCGGCTGCTCGACTCTGACATCCAGATGCAGCTCGACGAATGCGTGCGGCTGCCGGCGCCGGAGGCCGATGTCGAGCGGGCTATGCGGCTTTCGCTGCGCTGGGCGGAGCGCTGCAAGGTGGCGTTCGGCACGCAGCGGGGCCATGCGCTCTTCGGCATTGTCCAGGGCGGCGCGAGCCCCACCCTTCGCCGCGCCAGCGCCGAGGCGCTCGTCGACATCGGCTTTGATGGCTATGCGCTTGGCGGACTCGCCGTCGGTGAGCCGCAGGAGGTGATGCTGGCGATGATCGAGGCAAGCGTCGTGCATCTGCCGGCGGCGCGGCCGCGATATCTGATGGGCGTCGGCGCGCCGGACGATCTGATCGAGTCCGTTCGACGCGGTATCGACATGTTCGATTGCGTCATGCCGACTCGTGCCGGGCGCCACGGCCTCGTCTACAGCCGCCACGGCCGCATCAACCTGCGCAATGCGAAACACGCCGACGACCCGCGCCCGATCGACCCCGAGTCGGCGTGCGAAGCGGCGCGCGTCTACTCCCGCGCCTATCTGCATCATCTCGTAAAGGCGGGCGAGATTCTCGCCATGATGCTGCTGACGACGATCAACCTCGCCTATTACGAAGGGCTGATGGCGGACATCCGCGCGGCAATCGCGGCGGGCCGCTACGCCGACTTCTGCACCGAAACGAAGGCCCGCTGGGCCGCTGGCGAAACCGCGGCGACGACGGCCTGAAATGAGCGGCCTGAAAAGGAAAAGGCGAAACGGGCCTACCAGCCTCGCTTCGCCTCTCCGCTCCCTCGTCCTAGACCCTTCCTGGCCTGTTCCCTTTAAGGGATGGCGCGATATCCACGCCCGGCACTATGAAAGGGGTTCCTCCCACGACTTGGACTAGTGCACACCTGCGAACCCGAAGGCTGTCAACACGATGGCGAGAGTTTGTAGCCTAGACGTGACGCATTGTCACGCATCAACGGAGCATCTTGCCTGCGAAAACGGCAGAAAAGAAAAAAATTTTTCCTCTCCAGCGTCGGTAAAAATACCATAGGGGAAAGAGACCTCAAGTGCGCCGGATCGCGCTTTTGTGCGTCTAGGTTCCTGCTAAAAGCTCCCCAGAAGGTGACCGCTCTGATCTCAAGCTCCGCGGACGCGGAGGGGCGGCAAATAATACCGACCAAAGCGCGTGTTCATCTCCTCGATATCCCATTGCTGGCATCATGGCTGTCTACACCGACGTTTCCGACATCGCTCTCAAAGATTTTCTCGCCGATTACGGGCTCGGAAAATTGCTTGCCTATAAGGGCATCGCCGAAGGTGTCGAGAACTCCAATTATCTGCTTCATGTCGAGGCCGGGTTTTTCATCCTCACGCTCTATGAGAAGCGCGTAAACGCCGACGACCTGCCCTTCTTTCTCGGCCTGATGGAACATCTCTCCGCGCGCGGTCTTGTCTGCCCGCAGCCCGTAAAAACGCGGCACGCCGCTTTGTTCAAGCCGCTCGCCGGCAGGCCCGCCGCGATCGTGACTTTTCTCGAAGGCGTCTCGACGCGCGCGCCGCTGGTGGCGCATTGCGGCGCTCTTGGCGCCGCGCTCGCGGACTTGCATCGCGCCGGTGCGGATTTTCCGCTCGAACGCGCGAATTCCCTGTCAATTTCCGGCTGGCCGCCGCTCTTTGCGCAGGCGAAGGACCGCGCCGACAGCGTCGAGCTGGGACTCGCGGCCTTTCTCGCCGCGGAGCTCGCAGAGCTGGCTGCGCTATGGCCCCGCGCGCTGCCGCGCGGCGTGATCCACGCCGATCTCTTCCCGGACAATGTTCTCTTTCTCGGCGAGAAGGTTTCCGGCCTGATCGACTTCTATTTCGCCTGCACCGATTTCCTCGCTTACGATCTCGCGGTCTGCCTCAACGCCTGGTGCTTCGAGCCGGACTTTTCGTACAACATCACTAAAGGCAAGGCGCTGATCGACGCTTATCAACGCGGGCGCCAGTTGACGCCGCAGGAGATCGCGGCTCTGCCTGTCCTTGCGCGTGGCGCGGCGCTGCGCTTCACCCTCACCCGACTCGTCGACTGGCTGAACGTGCCGCCCGGCGCCTTGGTGAAGCCGAAAGACCCGCGCGAATATGTCAGGCGGCTGCGCTTCCATCAGCGGGCGACGAGCCCCGGCGATCTCGGATTGGCGTTTTGAGCGGAAAAGTCACGATCTGGACGGACGGTGCCTGCTCCGGCAATCCGGGTCCCGGCGGCTGGGGCGCCGTGCTGACCTTCAGCGACCGGTGCAAGGAAATCTCCGGCGGCGACCCCGCGACCACCAATAACCGCATGGAACTCACCGCCGCGATCCGTGCGCTGGAGGCGCTGACGCGGTCCTGCGATGTCGATCTCCATACCGATTCCGCTTATCTGCGCGGCGGCATTACGACCTGGCTCGCGGGCTGGAAGAAGAACGGCTGGCGCACGGCCGACAAGAAGCCGGTCAAGAATATCGAACTCTGGCAGGAGCTCGAACAGGCGGCAGCGCGCCACAAGGTGCATTGGCATTGGCTGAAAGGCCATGCCGGCCATCCGATGAACGAGCGCGCCGACGAGCTCGCGCGCGAAGGCATGCAGCCCTTTCTGAGACGCTGAATTTACGCGGCGGCTTTTGCGCTGCTGAGCCGCACGAGGGCGGAAATAAGAAACAGGCTGGAGAGCGCGGCAAGCATGATCAGGATTGAGAAATGCCGCTCATAGCCGAAGCCGAGAATATAGGGGGTCGCATAGCAGGCGCCGAACGCGAGGCTCGCCAAAGCGACCCGCCGCGCCGCGCTGTCGCCTCGAACCAGCAGATAGAGGCTCGCCGCCAGGGCGAAAATCTCGATCAGCCGGCCGAGCGCTAGCCATGAGGAGCCGACGAGCGTTTCGCCGCGCGAGCGCGGCAGTTCGATCAGATGGCTGCCGTCCGGCGCCGGAACATAATTGCGATAGGGCACAAGCCGCGGCGAGAGGAGAACCTCGTAGGCCTTGGCCGCGAAGGTCTTCAGCGCCGCGCCGGGATTATGCTTGATCCATTCCATGGCGCGCGCCTTGTAGGCATCGTTCCATGCCCATTCCGTCTTGAAGCTCAGCCGTCCCGGCTCGCGCGGCGAGGCGATCGTCTCGCCCTCGCAGGTCGTCACCGGATCGAACAGCATGTCGAGGCTGCAGCGCGGGTAAAGAACCAGCGTATAGACGTTCCAGCCGCGATACATGTTCTCGCCATCCGTGCTCGACATGAATGAGAGGCGATGGCTTTCAAGCGCATTGTGAGCCAGCCAGCCAGCGGGTGCGATCAGCGCCAGCGCGACGAGTGCCACGGCCAGCACGCGCCGTCCGGATGTGAAGGCGAAGACGACGAGAAGCAGCGTGACCGCGCCCCAGACAAGGATCAGCGAGGATTTGAAGAGATAGCAGACGGAGGCCGCCGCGATCGCGGCCACATAGCGCCCCGCGCCCGCCTCGCGTGGCGCGATGGCGACGAAGAAAAGGCAGACGGCGGTGATGGCGAGGAGCTCGAGCACATAGCCTTCCTCGTAATAGGCCGCCGACGCATGTTTGATCAGGTTCGGTGAGAACACCAGGAACAGGCCGAGCGCGAGATAGAGGCACGCCTGCCAGGGCCGCTTAACCACGAGCCGCCGGTCGATCCCGCGAAAGGCGAGATAGACGAGCAGACTCAGCAAAAGAACCTTCACGGCATCGGCGATGCGCAGGCTGGTCGTAAGCGGTGCGAGGGCTGCGAGAAACAGCGGCAGCCCCGGCATGCGCGAGGCGACATCGCAGCCGGCGGGGCCGCAGGAGACATAGCCCCTGCCCTCGACGAGCGATCGCACATAGGGGTCGAAACCGAAGCCGAGATCGAAAATCGTGCGCGTCGCCGGGACGAAGAGCCAGACGGCCGCGAGCTTCAACACCGCCATGAGGACGACGAGCAGCGCCACGACCTCGGCGCCCGTGAGGATGAAGCGCCGGCCGGGCAATGCGCCGCTCTGTAAAGATTGAGGCATAATCCAGAGGTTGTTGAAGCTCTGCCGGAAAGACGACTGAAGCGCTGCGAGAATGATAGGCTCGGCGCGTTAATGCCAACTGAAGGCTCCCCTTACGCCAGCCTCGGGGCTGGAAAAGTCGGTTAACTTCAATTGACTGTCAGGGTTTCGTGGTCGTGGTTTATCTGGTGCGATTTACCTGTTTTTTATAGAATGGACCTATTCGGTTCCGTCAGTCTCCGAGTGGACCATGCAACCGGCCTCAATCGAAGAGCGTCCCTCACTCAGCATGATCGCGCCGGGCGACCGCGCGCCGCTCGGCTATGACCTTGCGATTCCGCTCGTGATCGATCTCGACGGCACCTTGCTGTCGACCGATGTGCTGCATGAATCCCTGCTGCTGTTTCTGAAGCGCCGCCCAAACGAAGCGTGGAAAATTCCAGGCTGGGTTTTATCCGGCCGCGCGATCGTCAAGAATCGCCTGGCGGATGTCGTCACCGACGACGATATCGAGACCTTTCCAGTCTGCGACGAACTCGTCGATCTGGCGCAGAAGGAATCCGAACGCGGCCGCAAAATCGCGCTTGCGACTGCCGCCGACCTCACGATCGCGGAGAAAATCCGCCAGCGTTTTCCCTTCATCTGTGAAGTGATCGCCTCGGCCGACGGCCGCAATCTGAAAGGCGCGGCGAAAGCACAGGCCGTCGCGGCGCAATTTCCGCATGGCTTCATCTACGCCGGCGATTCCTCCGCCGATCTGCATGTCTGGAACGAGGCGACGGCGGCGATATTCGTCGGCCGCTCCACTGCCATGGAGCAGAAGATCGCGACCAAGACCCAGCTCGCCGCCGTCCTGCCGACCAAGCTGCTTAATTTCCCGACCCTACGGCGCGGCCTGCGGTTTCACCAATGGGCGAAGAATTCGCTTGTCTTCGTGCCGCTGATCCTCGGCGGCAAGGCGCATGATCCGACAGCCTGGGCCCATGCCTTCGGCGCCTTCCTCGCCCTGAGCCTGCTCGCCTCCGTCACCTATCTTTTCAACGATCTTTGGGATCTGGCCGACGACCGGCGGCATTGGTCGAAGAAATCGCGGCCGCTCGCGAGCGGTGATCTGCCCATCGCCGCCGCCATTCTCTTCATCGTCTCCGGTGGGCTTGCGGCCTTCGCTCTAGCAGCTTTGATCAGTCCGGCCTGCGCGGGGATTTTGGCGCTCTATCTTGTCGTCAGCCTCGCCTATTCGTTCTGGCTGAAGCGCGAACCCCTGGTCGATATCTTCGTTCTCGCCTCGCTCTTCACGATCCGCCTGGCGCTCGGCCTCGTCGTCACGGGCGTCGTCTTTTCGCCCTGGCTCTTCGTCTTCTCCATGTTCATCTTCTTGTCGCTTTCGGCTGCAAAACGGCAGACGGAGATCACCCGTATGGTCGCGCATGGGTTGAGCCTGACACCGGGTCGCGGCTATCGCGCGGAGGATGGCCCGCTTGTCCTCTCGCTCGGCGTCGGCGCCATGCTCGCGACCGTCCTGGTGATGATCATCTATCTGATCGCCGATGCCTTTCCGGAAGGCTTTTACCGGCACCCGTTCCTCCTCTGGGGCTTTCCGATCATCATTTTTCTCTGGCTGTCGCGGATTTGGCTCTTGTGCCACCGTGGGGAATTGAACGATGATCCAGTGGCCTTCGCGCTCAAGGACAGGCTCAGCCTCGCCTATGGAGCGGCGATGGTCGCGATGTTCGCCGCAGCCCTACTCTAGAAAGTCTGCATGTGAGCGAGCCTTTCGTCACCCGCAACGATATCCTGTCATGGGGCCGTGTCGTGCGCGCGCCGCAGCGGGTCGCGACGCCGCGCTTTCGCGACGAACTCGACAAGCTGCTCGGCGCGGCGAACGGGGCAAGCCTGCTGCCGATCGGCTTGCGGCGCTCCTATGGCGATTCCTGCCTCAACGATTCCGGCGATCTCATCGACATGTCGCGGATCGACAGATTCATCGCCTTCGATCCGGCGCAGGGAATTTTGCGGGCCGAGGCCGGCACGAGCTTTTCGGAGATTCTGCGGCTCATCGTACCGCATGGCTGGTTTTTGCCGGTGACGCCGGGCACGCGTTTCGTGACGCTCGGCGGCGCCATCGCCAATGATGTGCACGGCAAGAATCATCATCGTGCCGGCACATTCGGCCGGCACGTGCGCGCGCTCGGCCTTCTGCGCAGCGATCGCGGCCACGTGACGCTGACACCCGAAAGCGAACCGGCGCTCTTCGCCTCGACCATCGGCGGCCTCGGCCTCACCGGCATCATCGAATGGGCCGAGATCGAACTTATCAAGACCGAAAGTTCGTCTCTTGAAGTCGAGACCATCCCCTTTGAAAATCTCGACGCCTTCTGGTCTCTCGCCGATGCCAGCGTCGAGGCGTTCGAACATACCGTCGCCTGGGTCGATTGCCTCGCCCGCGGCGAAAGCCTCGGCCGTGGCATCTTCTCGCGAGGCAATTGGACGCCCTATGGCTTCCACGACTCGCATGACGACAAGACCTGGAAGCGTGTCGTCGCCGATGCGCCGGAATTTCTGCTCAATCCGCTGAGCATCGGCGCATTCAACGAACTCTATTACCGTCTCCACGCCGCGCGGCCCCATACGAAGCTGCAGCATTATGTGCCATTCTTCTATCCGCTCGATGCGATCCACGGCTGGAACCGGCTCTATGGCCGCAGCGGCCTGCTGCAGTATCAATGCGTCCTCCCGCGCGCCACGGAGCGCGACGCGATCCGCGCCCTGCTCGACGAAATCGCGAAGGAGGGGCAAGCCTCCTTCCTCGCGGTGCTCAAGACCTTCGGCGATCTTCCCGCGCCGGGCCTCTTTTCCTTTCCCCGCGCGGGCACGACACTAGCGCTCGATTTTCCCAATCGCGGCGCGGCGACGCTCTCCTTGCTCACGCGGCTCGACGCAATCGTCCGCGATGCGGGCGGCGCGCTCTATCCGGCCAAAGATGGCCGCATTTCGCGCGAAATGTTCCGCCTCTCCTTCCCGCGCTGGCAGGAGTTTCAGAAAGATCCGGCA
>JARLIV010000050.1 GCA_031291555.1 Methylovirgula sp.
CCGCCGCACCGCCGCCCCCGCCCGGACCGCCGCCGGCGCCGCTGCCGGGCAGCGCGCGCTGGCCGGCGGTCAATCCAAGCACGATCAGCGTCAGCGGCAACGAGGTTTTGGCGGATTTCGGCGTCTGGAGCCTGTTCGGCCGCGTGCTGCTCATCGCCATCGGCACGCTGCTTGTCATTCCCGCACCCTGGGTGATGACGAGCTTCTACAAATGGTTCATCGAACATCTGCGCGCGCCGCAGATTCCCGCGCTCGGCTTTTCCGGCAAGCCCGGCGACATCTGGTGGGTCTTCATTCTCATCGGGCTGTGCAGCTATGCCGGCTTGCCCGAGGCCCATGCCCACCCCAGGGAGCATCTCCACGTGCTGCCGATCCTGCTCATTCCGGCCGAGGCGGCGCTCGGCTGGCTTGTGCTGCGATGGGTGATCCCCAACATCAGCTCGGCCGGTCAGCCGCTGGGGCTGCGCTTTAACGGCGACATCCTCAGCTATATCGGCTGGTCGCTGCTGCTCTACATTTCTTTCATCACGATTATCGGCTGGGCCTGGGTCACCAGTGCCTGGATGCGCTGGATCGCCGCCAATATCGCGGGAACGCCGGGGCCCGTCACCTTCAACGCGACGGGCTTGGAGATTCTCTGGCGCACGCTCGTTGTTGCCCTCGGATGCGCCTTCATCATCCCGATCCCCTGGGTCATTCACTGGTACGCACGCTGGTACGTGTCCCAGTTTTCGGTCGCGGGGCGGACTTAACGCGTCTCAGTGTCCCTCGAAGGCGATGAGGCTGCGCACCGGCACGCCCAGCGCCTCGATCTTCTTGGCGCCGCCGAGGTCCGGCAGATCGATGACGAAACAGGCGGCGACGACATCGGCGCCGAGTTTCTTCAAGAGCTTCACCGCAGCTTCGGCCGTGCCGCCGGTGGCGATGAGATCATCGACCAAGATCACCTTCTCGCCAGGTTCCAGCGCATCGACATGGACCTCGATCTCGTCGTCGCCATATTCGAGCGAATAGCCGATCGAGACGGTCTTGTGCGGCAGCTTGCCCTTCTTGCGGATCGGCACGAAGCCGGCCGAAAGCTGATGCGCCACCGCGCCGCCGAGGATGAAGCCGCGCGCCTCGATGCCGGCGATCTTGTCGATCTTGCCGCCCGACCAGGGCTGCACCAATTCGTCGATTGCCTTGCGGAAGGCCTTCGCGTCGGCGAGCAGGGTGGTGATGTCGCGGAAGATGATGCCGGGCTTGGGATAGTCCGGAATGCTGCGGATGGCGTTCTTCAGGGTCATTGGCCGTTGACTCGTTTCAGGAGGGCGCCAAGCTTCTTGACGAGCGCCGGGTCGCGCGCCTCGGGGGCGGTGATCAGCGCCGCGTCGAGCGCCCGGTCGGAGCCGATCGGGCAGGGCTCATGCGCGGCGGGAAAGTCTTGCAGGAGCCGGGCCAGCAGCCGCTCCGCCTTGCCGGTATTGGCCTGCAGCGTCGCGATGATCGAGGCGACATCGACATGGTCGTGCTCGGGGTGCCAGCAATCGTAATCCGTCACCATGGCAACGATGGCATAGGCGATTTCCGCTTCGCGGGCGAGTTTTGCCTCAGGCATGGCGGTCATGCCGATGACATCGAAGCCGGCGGCCTGGTAGGCGCGCGATTCGGCGAGCGAGGAGAATTGCGGCCCCTCCATCGCGACATAGGTGCCGCCCTTCACATAGGGGATATTCTCGGCGGCGGCCGCGGCGGCGATGCGCTCCTGCAGCCGCGGCGCGACCGGATGCGCCATCGAGACATGCGCGACGCAGCCATTGCCGAAAAAGGAGGATTGGCGCCCGAACGTGCGGTCGATGAATTGGTCCGCGAGGACGAAAAGCCCCGGGTTGAGCGCCTCCTTGAACGAGCCGCAGGCGGAAACCGAAATGAGGTCGGTGACGCCGACTTCCTTCAACGCGTAGATATTGGCGCGGTAATTGATGCCGGAAGGCGAAAGCCGGTGGCCGCGCCCGTGCCGAGCGAGGAAAACCACCTCGGTCGCACCGACCTTGCCGAAGCGCAGCGCGTCGGAGGGCTCGCCCCAGGGCGTCGAAATCATCTCTTCGCGCGAATCGGCAAGGCCCGGCAGGTGATAGACGCCCGAGCCGCCGATGATACCGACAATGGATTTGGTCATGCCGCCCCGACCGGATGAGTTTTCGCGGCGCAGAATTGGCTCCGCGCGCCGATCGTGTCAACGCCGGAGATCGCCCCCTCTCCCCTGGAGCGAAGCGAATGGGGAGAGGGCTGGGGTGAGGGGCTGGGTGAGTAGCCGGACTTTCGGATGCCGCTTGGAACGAGGGGATAAAGGTCGGGGCCAGTCTCCAAAGCCCCTCACCCTAACCCTCTCCCCGCAAGCGGGGAGAGGGAGTCTCCCTCAATGTCCCGCGACGCCGGCCCAGATGCGCTTCTTCACGAAATAGAGCAGCGTCGCGAAGACGATCAGGAAGACCATGACGCGGAAGCCGGTCGCCTTGCGCGCCTCGAGCTTGGGTTCGGCCGCCCAATACAGGAAGGCGGCGACATCGCGCGAGTAATTGGCCAGCGTCGGCGGCGTGCCGTCGGTATATTGCACGGCGCCATCGGCGAGCGGCCTTGGCATGGCGATCTTGTGGCCGGGGAAATAGAGATTCCAGTTCGGATCGTTGGGATGGGTGAAGCCGTTGAGGATCGCGACGATATAGTCCGGCCCCTGCTCCTGATATTGGGTGAAGGCGTCGAAGACGAAGAGCGGGAAGGGCCGCGGGAAGCCGCGCGCCTTGGCGAGATCCGACATGTCGGGCGGCGCGGCGCCGAACACCGCCTTGGCCGCCTCGGGGTTCGGGAAGGGCGGCGGGAAATCGTCAGAAGGCCGGCCCGCCCGCTTGAACATCTGGCCCTGCTCGTTCGGCCCGTCCTCGATCTGATAGGAGGCCGCGAGCGCCTTCACCTCCGCTTCCGAGAAGCCGGTGCCGCCCGCGTCCGCGAGATCGCGGAAGGCGACGAGGTTCAGCGAATGGCAGGTGCCGCAGACGTCATGATAGACCTTGAAGCCGCGCCGCAATTGCGCCTGGTCGAACTTGCCGAAAGGCCCGTGGAAGCTCCAGGTCTGGCGCGGCGGCGTCAGGCCCTCCGTCTGGGGCGGACCCTCGTTGCTGTTGTTCGTGGTGTCGGCGGCGCGCCCCGCGGCCGTCAATACGCAGAGGCCGGCGATGCCTGCCAAGCCTGCCAGAATGTGCCGCATGCGATGCGTCATCTCTTGACTTCCCGATTCAGGCTTTGCCCGGTGTCGATTTGGCGAGCACAGCCTCGGCGATCGACGCGGGCGGTTTTCTCGGCTTCTCGAACACGTTGAGCAACGGCAGCACGATGAAGAAGAAGGAAAAATAGGAGGTCGTCAGGATCCGCCCGGCGATGATGAAGCCGCCCTCCGGCGGTTGCGAGCCGATATAGCCGAGGCCGATGGTGGTCAAGACGAAGAACCAGAAGAAGATGCGGAACAGCGGCCGGTAGCTGGCCGAGCGCACCGGCGAGCGGTCGATCCAGGGCAGAAAGGCGAAGAGCAGGATCGCGCCGAACATGCAGATGACGCCGCCGAGCTTCGAGGGGATCGAGCGCAGGATCGCGTAGAACGGCAGGTAATACCATTCCGGCACGATATGTGGCGGCGTCTGCATCGGATTGGCCTGGATGTAATTGTCGGCATCGCCGAGATAGTTCGGAATGTAGAAGATGAACCAGGCATAGAGGATCAAGAAGCAGACGAGGGCGAAGCCGTCCTTGACCGTGAAATAGGGATGAAAGGGCAGCGTGTCTTTGCTCGATTGCTTCTCGATGCCGGTCGGGTTGTTCGAGCCGGTCACATGCAGCGCCCAGACGTGCAG
>JARLIV010000051.1 GCA_031291555.1 Methylovirgula sp.
GGCGGAAGAAGCCTTCGTCGTCGAAAGCCTGCTGCGTCGCGGCCGGATCGCGCCAATAGCCGGGCGTCACATTGGGGCCTTTGACCCGCACTTCCTGCTTTTCGCCGCGCGGCACGAGCTTCAATTCGGCGCCGGGCAGGGGCAAGCCGACGCCGCCTTCGGCGCGGATCGCCGGCGTCCAAAAGGTCGTCGCCGGGCCGGATTCGGTCGCGCCATAGCCGCTCATCGCCAGAATTGTCTCGCCGCACGCCGCCAGTGCGGCCTCGTTCCACGCCCTATAGGTGGCGCGGCCGATCGGCGCGCCGGCGAAGAACGAAAGCCGCAAATGACGAAAGAAATTTGTCGCGAGCTTGTTGTCGCGAGCAAGATGCGGCAGCAGGACTTCGATGCCCGCCGGCACATTGAAATGCAGTGTCGGCGAAATCTCGCGAAGATTGGCGAGCGTCGCTGCGATACCCTCCGGTGTCGGCCGCCCGGCGTCGATATAGAGCGTACCGCCATGCGCCAGGACGAGGTTGAAATTCTGGTTGCCGCCGAAGCTGTGGCTCCAGGGCAGCCAATCGACGAGCACCGGCGGCTCCGCGGCGAGAAAGCGCAGCGCATGAGCGATCATCGCCTGGTTGGCGCAGAGCATCTCCTGCGTGGTGACCACGGCCCTGGGCGCGGCGGTCGAGCCCGAGGTGAACATGAATTTGGCGATTGTGTGCGGCCCGACATTGGCGCGGTCGAGCGCGGCCGCCGCTTCGGGGGCAGAGAGCACGTCGGACAAAAGCTCCGCGCCGGGCGGCGGTGCGGTTGCGACGAGGCGTGCCGCCGCCTCCGGCGCCGCCGCAAGCGCCCGCGCATAGGCGGCGCCATCCTCGGCGAAGACGAGGCCGGGCGTCAGCAAGCCGAAGATGCTTTTCAGGCGCGTAAAATCCGGCGCCGCAAGCGCATAGGCGGGCGAGACCGGCGCATAGGGAATACCGGCGTAAAGCGCCGCGAGGCCAAGCAGGGCATGGACGATGCTGTTGCCGGAAAGGATGACGAGGGGCCGCTCGGCACTGAGACCGCGCGCCAGCAGCGCGGCCGCGAGCCGGCGCGCCTTGGCGCGGGCTTGCGCATAGCTGATTCTCGCCCAGCCACCGCTGACCGAGCGCTCGGCGAGAAAGGTCTGGTCCGGCCTCAGCGCCGCCCAGCGGTCGAGCCAGTGGGTGACCTTGGCCTCATACGCTCCGAGCGCAATGGGCGAGCGGGCATAGAGCACGCCGCCGCGGCCGGGCGCGAGCGCGATATCGAGTGGGCCGAGATCGACAGGGCGCTGATTTGGGAGGGCTTGAGCCGGCATGGGCGGTTTTATGGGGAACTCCGTTCCGGCTATTTATCAACTCTCAGCCGCAGCGGAAGAGGTTGCGACACGCAGAACCTCGCTTTATGGTCGCGCCGCCGTCGGCCCTGCGGCATGCCATGCGCCAGGGCCAATCTCCCGGAGCGGGATTCCGCTCTAATACTATGAATCGGCGCGATTTCTCATCGGCCAGATGATTCCATCTGGCCGGAAAGCGCGCCACCGGTTTTGGGGCGTAGCCAAGTGGTAAGGCAGCGGATTTTGATTCCGCCATTCGGAGGTTCGAATCCTCCCGCCCCAGCCACGTTTCAAACCGCCCTTTGAAATCATTGATGAATCTGCGTTTTGGCTGCCGATTCGTAATATGGGCGGCGGCGCCTCAGCCACGAAAGACGACCGTCCAGGAAATCCACATCGCGGCGGCCAGTCCATCGATGCGAAGGATCTGCTTATCGCTCTCGCATAATCGCGTTCACAGGCCGCGCGAGGATCAGCAAGACGGGGATCGACAGCGTCACGATCGCGAGCGCAAACCAAGCATCATTGATTGCGTCGGCAAAGGCGACCTTCTTCAAAAGTGCGACCATCACCGCGCGCTTGGCCGGATCAGCGGCGGCCTGCATCACCGCGTCGCGCGTCATCCCAAGGGTCGATAGGGTGCCACTATCGCCGGACAAAAGACCGTTGAAGAGCTTCTGCGCGTAGTCGGGCGAACGCGTGAATATGATCGAATCGATGATTGCGATGCCGAGAGCGCCACCAAGGTTGCGCATCAGATTGAACAGCCCGCTCGCGTCCGGAATTACCGCGGGGGAGAGATTGCCGAGCGCCAGTTCCGTGGGTGGCAAAACGCAAAACATGAAAGCGCAGCCGCGAACGAGCTGCCCGGCAAACATTCCGGCGAAATCCGTGTTCTGCGTCTGGCCGCTACTCAAGGCTGCGCCGAGCGCCAGCGCGAGGAAGCCGACCGCGCTCAGAATCCGAATATCGAAACGCCGCACCAACGTCGCGACAATCGGCGCGCAGGCGATCTGCGCGATGCCGGTGACAAGCATGATCTCGCCGATCTGCAACGCATTATGCCCGCGCACATAGGCGAGAAAGACCGGCATGAGGTAGATCGATCCGTAAAGCCCCATGCCGACAACGAGGCTGAGCGCGCAGCCGACGGTGAAGTTCCGATCTGCGAACGTTCTGATCTCCACCAGAGGACTGGCCGTGCGTAATGTTCGCCAGATGAAAATTGACGCGGCGATGGCGCAAAAGACAAAAAGTCCGATGACCCATGGCGAACTCCATCCACGGTCCGGCGCTTCTTTGATGGCAATCTCCAACGCGGCGAGTGCTCCGGCGCCAAATAGCAGGGAGATCACATCGAGGTTTCTCAGTTGCTCGAGCCGCAGCGACTCGCGCGGCAGAAGATAAATGCCGGCGATCGCGACCAGAACGCCAGGTATAACGTTGATGAGGAAAAGCCACGGCCAGTTATAGGTTTGCGTCACCCAACCGCCGACAAGCGGGCCGACCGTCGGCGCGAGAACGGCGAGAACGCTGGCGATCATCGTTGCCAAGGTTTGCCGGTTGACCGGGAAGAGCAGAAAGACCGCGGCGAACACCGCCGGGATCAATGTGCCTCCGGAAAATCCCTGGCAGATGCGCCAGAGGATCAGGGATGAAAAGCCCGAGCTGTTAGCGCAGCCGATGGAAGCCAGCGTGAAAAATGAAACAGACACGATGAACAGCCGCCGAATGCCGAGAACGCGCGTCAGCAGCCCGGTCAATGGGATCGAGATGATTTCGGAGATCAGATAAGCGGTCTGGATCCAACTCATCTGATTTTGCGGGATGCCCAACGCGCGCTGGATCGTCGGAAGCGACGTCACGACCACCTGGGTGTCAAGCAATGCCATGAACATGCCGATGCACATCATGGCGAAGCCGCCCCATGTCGCGACGCTTCGGCGGCCATCGTCAATTGCGAGCGTCATGGAAGCTCCGGCATGAATACCGCCGCAGAGGTGATTAGCCATCTCCGCGGTGGCCAGCGTCCGGAAAATTTAGACGGGTCGGCTCATCCAAAAAATTGAATTATGAGTCAGACACTGTCTTATTTGTCAGGACGCTTCAGCTCACTTTTGCTATGACTCAGAGAAAATCGGCCCGCGCCGCGTCGACGCGCCTTTGTGGAAGGCGCGTTGCCTGAGCGACGACGCTGAGCAATGATGGCAGCCATTCGAGGGCCGTCATGCCGGCCTTTTGGCCAAACGGTTGCAACAGCATTTGCGAAAGCAATGTCGCGCGCTGCACTTGCGGCGCCACATCCTGGGAAAGCCGCGCTTGAAACGTCCGCGCGTCATAGCCTTGGGAAAAATATTGCGCGGCGAGCCGAGCCGAATGCAGCGCAATGGACATGCCGTCGCCGGAAAAAGACGGCGTGCAGGCGGCCTGGTCGCCAAGCCGCCAAAGGCCGTCGGCGCGACGCTGCACGAAGCCATAAGGGATCGCACCAATTGCCAGGGGCCGTGGCCAGCATGGCTGCGCGCCATCGAGACGCCGTCGCAGATGCGGGCAGCTTTTCAGCAGCGAGGCGAACAGAGTTTGCCAACTTTGTCCACGGGCAAACAACGTCCGCCTGCGAACCACGAGGCAAAGATTGACGACATCGTTCTCGACCGGTTCGAGCCCGACATATCCGCCCGGAAAAAGAAACAGTTCGACCGCACCCGACAGGGCCTGCGCCTGCGAAGCGGCGAGCCGCCAGTGCAATTTGAACCCAATGAGGTCGTTTTGCGATCCGGGCGGCCGCTTCCAACCGCGCAGATCGTGTTTGCCCGTCGCCAGAAATATTTCGGAGGCTGAAACGCTTGTTCCGTCATCGAGCGTGGCGCGCCAGCGGCGTCCTCCTTCATCTCGCTCTACACCGATAGCCTTGTGTCCACGCAGCACGCGGGCGCCGCAGCGCACCGCCCTGTTTAGCAGAGCCTCGTCCAGGGCATAGCGGGAAAGGCTCCGCGCCGAAAACGGCAAATAAGCCGCGGCCCGCCTTTCGCCGGCGAACAGGCAAACCCGGTCAATTGGAACGGCGCCCAAGCCATCGAGGTCGATGCCGAGATCGCGCAGATAGAGCATGGCCTCGGCGCTTATGAACTCGCCGCAGACCTTGTGTTGCGCGCGCGTTTCACGCTCGATGAGCGTGACGGCGCGTCCGGCAGTGGCGAGACTCACCGCGAGTCCCGCACCTGCAAGACCGCCACCGATAATAAGGGCGGGGGCGGTCATTTCGGCTTGAACTGCGACACGCAGAGCCGGAACGGCATATAGGCTTTGACGCGGGCGCCCGGGATCTCGGCCGTGCGGAGAAGAGTCTGCCAGTCGGCAACGCTGAACGCCCGGGCGATCGATACAGGCCCGTCGTGTTGAACGAAATGATGAAAGCCCAGCGCATGCGACGCGTGTTTGAAAGCATGATAGGCGATGGGGTGGCGCTGGAGATCGTTGATGAACCAGCCGATCCGCGCGTTCGCCTCCATCCACCGCAGGAATTTCACGATGGCCTCGTTGTCGAGGTGATGCGTGAAAAGCGAACTGATGACGATATCAATGGGCGCCGTCGGCTGATAATCGAAAATATTCGCCGTGACAAAGCGCAGGCGTGGATGTTCTTGCGTCAATTGCGTGGCGGTTTTTGCCGACCACGGGTTGAGGTCGATCCCAACGAGATCGAACTTATAGCCGTGCGCGGTGGCCCAGCGGTCAATTCGGCGTAACATATCGCCCGACCCGCTCCCCACATCGATGACACTCACGGTGCGATGGCGCGGCAGGGCACCGCTCGCAGCGAGCCGCTTGAGAAATGACAGTGTTGGCCGATAGGCGAGCGTCAGCCGGTTGACCTTGGTGAGATCCACAAGACATTCCCGGAAGGTCGCGAAGTCCGTGTCCTCGGCGTCCATCAGCTCGGACAAGTCATTGCGTTGCGAGAAATCGAGCGCCATCATCAAGCTGCCATCCGGAAAAGCATGGTCTCGGCCGTGAGACCGGGACCGAACGCCAGCGCACAGCCGCTGGCGCCGCGCATAGTCTGGTCCCGCATCAGCCCCTCCAGCACGAATAGAATCGTTGCCGAGGACATATTGCCGTAATCGCGCAAGACCGCGCGCGAGGCGGCGAGCGCCGACCGTTCCAGCTCGAACGCGCTTTCGACCGCATCGAGGATCGAGCGGCCGCCTGGATGGACAGCCCAGATGTCGATCGCATGCATCGGCCTGCCGGCGAGCACACGCGACGAGCTTTCGCGTAACGCGCCGGTAATGGTGGCGGGAACCCGCCCCGACAAAACCATGTCAAAACCGGCGTCGCGGATATTCCAGGTGATCTGATCGGCTGCTTTCTGCACGAGTTCCGTATGGAAACTGTCGAGGGCGATGCCGTCTGGTGCCACGCTGATCAGTGCAGCCGCGCAACCATCGCCAAAGAGCAGGAAGGTGAGAAGCCGGTCGAGATCGGTCGTTTCCTGAAAATGCAGCGTGCAAAGTTCGAGACATACGACCAGCACATTGGCTGTCGGTGTCGAACGCACTATGTGATGGGCGATTTTCAGCGCGTTCATGGCCGCATGGCATCCCATAAAGCCGATGACGGTCCGCTCGACTGACGAATTCAGCCCACACCGTTCGAGCAGTTCGAGATCGACACCCGGCGCCGAAAAGCCGGTGCAGCTGGCAACGATGAGATGGGTGATATTCTTTCTCTCATTATCGCTGAGCTCGAGCCGCCTGACGGTAGCAGCGCCGAGCGCGGGAGCAGCAATCTCATAGCGCGCCATCCGGTCGGCGGTGGAGGGGAATTGCCCCGGCTTGTAAAAGCCCTCGCCATCGAGAACCTCGTTGCCGCCTTTCGGCGGCACAAGGCATGACCAACGGCGCTCGATCTGCGCCCGCGTCGCCATGCGCTCGAACAAAGTGCGCGACGCGGGTTTTTGCAGAATTTGAGTCGCGAAGCGAACGAAGCTCGCATGCACTTCGTGCTCTGGAACAGCGGTCGCAACGCGGTTGATGTAGGCTATCGTCATCGGTCAATCCCCAATATCGAGAACGACAGGGTCAATTGCACACCCATGCCGGCGTCCATCCCCAGCGGGTCCAGACTTCGCGATAACAGGCATTGTCGTAGCTGGCGTCGTAATAATCGCCGTCGTACCAAAAGGGATCGCCAAAGAAGAAGAAGCCGTTGCGCGCGAACACACGACCATGGAAATGGCCATGGAAGAAATGGCCGTTGTGAAATCCCGGATGGCCGGCGGCCGCGAAATGCCCGGCGGCGCCGTGACCAAAACCGCCGGCTGCAAAACCGCCGTGTCCGAAGCTTGCGCCGCCGAAACCGCCGTGAAAGCCTCGACCGCCAAATCCACCGCCGCCGAAGCCCCCACCATGGCCTCCACCACCGCCACCGCCGCGCGCCCACGCACCTGGAGCGGAAACAGAAAGTGCTGCGGCTATCATCAGTGCCAATGCCGACTTGCGTAACATGGTGCTCGCTCCATCGCTCGAATGCACCCCCGGACCCTCACGGGTATCGTTGCTCTAGGCGACGATCTCGCAGGCCGGATGGTTAGATCGCGATGCAAATTAGGCAAATGACTAATGATTCAATTTCTGACTCAGATGTCAGTTTGCGAGACGGCAACGTGTGCTAAAATCGCTTTCACAAATTCGAGAGAACAGGAAGCATGACGGAGAACCGGCGTCGCATATTGATTGTCGAAGACGATCGCGAGACTGCGGAACAACTCGTAGAATTTGCCGAGGCGAATGGCTACGAGGCTGACCTCGCGTTGAACGGAGAAGAAGGGTTCGAACGCGGCCGCTCACCCGACTATGCTGTTATGGTAATTGACCGGATGCTGCCCAGCATCGACGGCATTACGATCATTCGTCGCTTGCGCGAGATCGGAATTGTCACGCCGACGCTGATCATCAGCGCTTTGGGCGAAGTCGACGACAAGGTCCGCGGCTTGCGTGCCGGCGGCGACGATTATCTCGTCAAGCCCTTCGCCTTCGCCGAATTGCTGGCGCGTGTCGACGCACTCGCGCGGCGCAGCACGGCCGTCGTCAAGGATATGGTGCTGCGTGTCGGCGATCTCACGCTCGATCTCGTGTCGCGCAGCGTGACCCGTGCCGGGCGCGAAATCGAACTGCTGCCGCGCGAATTCCAGGTCCTCGAATATCTCGTCCGCAACGAAGGTCACGTCGTGCCCCGCGCGATGCTTCTGCAGCATGTATGGGATCTGCATTTTGATCCGACGACGAACATTATCGACGTCTACGTCGGGCGTGTACGACGCAAGGTTGACAGTTCGCGCGATTATCCATTGATCCATACTGTGCGTGGCGTGGGATTTTGCGTTCGTGCTCCTAGCTAAGACGTTTCGCTCGCGCACATTCCGGCTTGCATTGATGGCGATTGCCGGGTTCGGTGCGATCGTTCTCTCTCTCCTCGGCTACATCTATTGGTCGACGACGTCTTACGTCGCGAGCCGGACCGATCGCGTGATCGCGGCCGAACAATCGCTTCTGCAGGCGGCCTATGACCGGGGCGGCCGCGGCGCCCTTGTAGCGGCGATTAAGGCGCGCATCGCGGAACGAGCCGTCGATGGCGGCCTCTATTTACTCGCCGATCAGAACTTCAAACCCATCGCAGGTAATCTCGCCGACTGGCCGCGGGACTTGAGCAGCGGAAATTTCGATGCACCAGGCACGGGCCGCCGGTCCAGCTATCGCGTTCTGGTCCGCACCCTTCCGGACCAGTGGCGTCTCCTCGTCGGCCAGAGTACGGAAGACCTGGAATCGTTCACGCGGGCGATTGATGCGGCCTTGGCCTTCACGCTTTTGCTGATTGCCATGCTTGCCGGCGTCGTCAGCATTCTCGTTACACGCCGGACAGTCGGCCGTATCGAATCGATCAATGCGACGAGCCGCGCCATCATGGAGCGCGGCCTCGCGGCGCGCATCAGGCTGCGCGGGGTCAACGACGAATGGGACGAACTCGCGAAGAATCTCAATTCGATGCTCGATCGTATCGAAGCTTTGATGCGCGAAGTTCGCGAGGTCACCGACAATGTCGCGCACGATCTCCGCACGCCGCTGGCGCGGATAAGAGGCCGGCTCGAAAAAGCCTCGGGCACCCCGCGCAAGGCTGAATCGGATCAGAAATTGGTCGACGATACGATCGGTGATCTTGATGGTGTTCTGCGAATTTTTTCGTCGCTCATGCGAATCTCGCAGATCGAGTCGGCGGCTCGCACAGAGGGATTCGCGATCGTTGATCTCGCGACGATCGCGCGCGATGTCGTCGAGCTTTTCGATGCGGCGGCGGAGCAAAAGCCGATCACGCTATCCGTTGCCGGCGACCCGTGTGTCGTCGTCACTGGCGACCGGGATCTTCTCTTCGATGCCGTCGCCAATCTTGTCGACAACGCCATAAAATATGGAAAGAAGAACGGGATGGTGACGGTAACAGTGCGCGCGCTCGAGCACGAGGCGCTGATCGCCGTCGCCGACGATGGACCGGGGATCCCGTCCGACGAATTCGCGCATATCTTCAGACGCTTCTATCGGCTCGAGCGCAGCCGCTGCACCGCCGGCAACGGTCTTGGCCTCAGTCTCGTCGCAGCGGTCGCGCACCTGCATCGGGCGCGAATCGATTTGAAAGATAATCAGCCAGGGCTGGCGTTCCGCCTCCTCATCCCAAGCGGCAACACAACACCAGAAGACCGAGCTTGATCATGACGGGCGAGGCCTGCTTCGGGGCGCGCCTCGGTCAAGTCGAGAGAATGAATGAGCTAAGCGCGTTCGGCGATCGAGTTCCTTGAAGACGACGCTGGCACTCCGCGCTCTTGTCAATTGTCCGCAGCCGTGTGAGAGTGCGTGCCCGGAGCGCAGAATAGCTTCTGTATTCTCAGATGGTTACGGGAATATGCACATCCAGAAGAGTGCACTGAACACTTTCCCGTTCTTCTCAGTCCCTTGATGGCCGCTTCGCGCCAAGAGCAAAACATCAAACAGGCCTCGGCGCGATCCAAGGAAACAAAGGGCTCTGCCAAACCAAGCGCGCGGACGACTTGGCAATGTTTGCAAGGCATGCGCGACGGAGAAAAACTTCGGCACTTGAAGAAGACTATGGCTCAGCATTCGTGTCGAAGCTAATCTCCGAAATTCCTGGGTTTCGCAGAAGAAAACCGGGCAAGCTGGCGCTTCGGGAAGACGTCGGCACCGGATCCTGGAACCGGGCGTGGAGGGAGGCATGGAGCTAGAACGCGCTGTCGGACTCAAGGCGGATGGGTCGGTCCGGCTGCCGGAGCGATCCGCTGCCATCGGGTCGATTCTGCTCAAGCTCGCGGCCATGGGCGTCCGGATCTCAGAGGATAAGGGCGATGGGGAACTGCTCCACCTGGCGGGCGACCTCTTCGCGCGCTACCGCGAGCAGACCCGGCTGCTCTCCCACCATCTCTGCCCCGCCGACGCGCGAATTCAGCGTTACATCGACAAGCTGCTCACGGAGGTTGCGGCCGCCGCGCCCGTACGCCTGCCCGCGGAGACCTTCATTCTTGACCAATACGGGCTGGCGCGGGAGCTGTCGCTCCCGGTCGACGCGGATGCCTGGCACAACGAGCTCGTGTCGAGCTACCGGCTCGACAATGGAGTCCTGCACAACCCGGTCAACGACCGCCGCACCACGCAGGGGGTCTTTCACGTGGCCGAGGGCGGGCTTCCGATTCCGGCGGATAAAACCCGCGTGCCGCTCGTCACTTATGTCCGCCTGCTCGAGGAGGCGCTCCGGCCGCCGGCCGAACTCCTGCGCCTGCCGTTCACTGCGAACTGGCCCGAGCCGGTAGAGACCATGGTCTCGCTGTTGCTGCGGCCGCTCGTCTGCCCCGCGGTGCCGGAGATCTCGCCCGAAAAGCGCATGGAGATTCGGTACTTCGTCCCCGGCGGGCTGGTCTCGAACCTCGACTTTGTGGAGAGCATCTTCGGCAACGCCGGAGATCCCTATCTCCCAGCCAACGATGCCGCGCTCGATGTGGACGGCTGGACCGGCCACAGCGGCTGCGTGATTCTGGCGCCGCATCTCACACGATTGAAGAAAAAGGACGTCGGCCTCCCGCAGGCGAGCAATGCCACCCAGGCTCAGCGTGCCGCGGGAATGTGCTGGACCGACGAAAACGAGCTCTACAACGAGGGTCGTCCATTCAAGATCACCTCGCGTGACATGGACGGCGTGATGGTGACCATCCTGGCCGACAACTACTTCGGCTACTGCAAGAAGGAAGTGAAAACCCAGATTGGCTATAGCGCGAACCTGTTCGGCGGGGCTGAAGAGGAGCATGCCGGCGGAGCGTTGGCGTTCGCGACCTTCAGCCTGGGCGACCGGTTCGTCCCCGATCTCATGCGGCTCGAGAGCACCAAGCAGCACCGGTTCAAGGAGGTGCTCGCGCTCTTGGGAGAACGCGCGAAGCTCCACCCGTCGGGCTATGCCACCGATGGGATTTATCCGGAAATCCACTA
>JARLIV010000255.1 GCA_031291555.1 Methylovirgula sp.
CACGCGATCGAGTCCAATAAGTGAGAGCGGGATTGCTGCGAAAAACCGCTCACACTTTTTCGCATCCCGCTCTAGGCCGGCCCGTTGCGCGTGCTGCCCGTCGTCGTGCGGCGCTTATTTCAGATGCTTGGCGAGATACTTGTTCATCTCGAACATGGTGACGGACTTCTTGCCGAAGACAGCCTGCAGCTTGTCGTCGGCGAGAATCTCGCGCTTATTGGCGGGATTCTGCAGCTTGTGCTTCTTGATATAGGCCCAGACTTTGCTCACCACTTCCGTGCGCGGCAGAGGCTCGACGCCGACGACGGCGGCAAGTTCCTTGGAGGGCGTCAACGGCTTGTTGAACGCGCTGGCGGCCGGCGCCGCTTTGGTCTTCGCCGCGGGGGCCTTGACTTTGGTTGCAGTCTTTTTCGGTGCGCTCGGCATCGCTCTCTCTCCAATCGAATCGCGCGAACCAACGGGCTCATAGCCTAGTACCTAAATTCGCTGGCCTCGCAAACGGACAGCAAGCGGAATTGGCGATTTAGACGGAATTATTCAGGGCAATTCTTACTCTTTGCGCCGCACGCGCCGCACCCGCACGCCGTGAGCCCGCGCCGGGAGGGTTCCGAGAGGCGACAGCCATGCAAAATTTGCATGGCTCGCTCCCCTTCAAGACGGGGCGCGCCTTTACTGCGCCTTGCTTTTGCGCCGAGCCAGCGTGCGCAGGCGCAGCGCATTGAGTTTGATGAAGCCCGCCGCATCATTGTGGTCATAGGCGACCGCGCCGTCCTCGAAGGTGACGAGATCTTGATCGTAGAGCGAATAGGGGCTTGAGCGGCCGACGACACCGACCGAGCCTTTATAGAGCTTCAACCGCACCGTGCCGGTGACGAATTCCTGCGACTTGTCGATCAAAGCCTGCAACATCTCGCGTTCCGGCGAAAACCAGAAGCCATTGTAGATGAGCTCGGCATATTTTGGCATCAGCTCGTCCTTGAGATGCGCGGCGCCGCGATCGAGCGTGATCTGCTCGATGCCGCGATGCGCGGCGAGCAGGATCGTGCCGCCGGGGGTTTCGTACATGCCGCGCGACTTCATGCCGACGAAACGATTTTCGACGAGGTCGAGCCGGCCGATGCCGTTGACGCGGCCGAGCGCGTTCAAATGCGTGAGCAGAGTCGCGGGCGACATCGTCTTGCCATCGACGGCGATGGGATCGCCCGACTTGAACTCGATCTCGATGAAGGTCGGCTTGTCCGGCGCGTCCTCAGGATTGACGGTGCGCGAATAGACATAATCCGGCACATCCTGCGCCGGGTCTTCCAGCACTTTGCCTTCCGAGGAGACGTGCAGCAGATTGGCATCCACCGAAAAGGGCGCCTCGCCGCGCTTGTCCTTGGCGATCGGGATTTGGTTCTGCTCGGCGAAATTGAGCAGCGCCGTGCGCGAGGTGAGGTTCCATTCGCGCCACGGCGCTATCACCTTGATGTCCGGCTCCAGCGCATAATAGGCGAGTTCGAAACGCACCTGGTCGTTGCCCTTGCCGGTCGCGCCATGCGCCACGGCATCGGCCCCGACCTTGCGAGCGATCTCGATCTGCTTCTTGGCGATCAGCGGCCGCGCGATCGAGGTGCCGAGCAGATAAAGCCCCTCATATTGCGCGTTCGCCCGGAACATCGGGAAGACATAGTCGCGGACGAATTCCTCGCGCAGGTCCTCGATGAAAATATGCTCGGGCTTGATGCCGAGGAGCAGCGCCTTCTGCCGGGCGGGCTCGAGCTCCTCCCCTTGGCCGAGATCGGCGGTGAAGGTGACCACCTCGCAGCCATAGGTCGTTTGCAGCCATTTGAGGATGATCGAGGTATCGAGGCCGCCGGAATAGGCGAGGACGACGCGCTTGATCTTCTTGGGATCGGACATTTTCTTCTCGAAAGGAGGGTTTTTGAAGCGGCGCGACTATAGAGGCCGCGCCCAGCGGTGCAAGAGCCGAATGCGGGGCAGGTGCCAATCCGTTCCGCAGGGCGCGGCCCGGACCGAAGAATCCTATTTTGCTCTCAGAGCCGCGACAAAACTTGAAAGCTCGTCCGCATCGAGATCGGAGACCGCCCAATATTTGAAGCCGCCGGTGGCCCAGTGGACCATGTTGTCGCCGTCGACGACCTTCGAGATCGGCGCTTCAACCTGCTCCCGACCCGCGGCCATTGGCATTGCGACGACCGTGATCAAATGCTGGCGGCGCCGATAAACGAGGCCCGGCACGGGATTTCCCGCAATGACCTCGACGCGGCCGCCGACGAGCGGAAAACCCTCGCTCGAAAGATCGACCGTCGGCGGTGACCAGCCCAGCTTCTGGTCGAACCATGGCCTTACCGTATGCCGGTCGGAAGAGAGAACATCGGTCGGGCTCGTTGCAAGAAGACTCCTGCGATGTCCGTTGGCGATCTCGTCTTCAACAACGGTGTCGCCACGTGGCGACATGACGAGATAAGTGCCGCCACTCGCGATAAAAACCGTCAGCACCACGGACGCGGCAAGAGCGCGCCAGCTTGGATGATCCAAAGACAAAATCCGCGTGCGCCGTGGCGCCGGCTCCGCGTCTGAGGCGATCGCGGCGATGCGGGCGGCAAAATCTTCCGAAACCTGGGGCTTGCCCAAGCTCCTGACGCGCTCCTTCAGCGCGAGGATGCGTGCATATTCCGTGGCGAGAGCCGGCTCGGCCGCGATCCGCGCCTCGAGCAACAGGGCCGTGGCCGCGTCCAATTCCTGATCGGCGAGCGCGTGCAGAAGCAGATATTCCGAGGGCGCGATATCTGTCATGGCGGGGCCTGCC
>JARLIV010000256.1 GCA_031291555.1 Methylovirgula sp.
CGCATTTCGCGCGATGAGATGTTGAAAGGGCTGCGCTCGTCTCCGGAACCGCGCGGAACATGATAAATGTTGATACAAGGCGTAGCTCGCTGCCGCATCTGCGCGATCCCAATCGTGATGATCTTATGCAACACAGAGAGAATGACATTTGCATAGTCTCGCGGCAACGCGCGGGAATGTAATCGAAAATAGTCGATATGACGGAAAAAGCAGAAAAAACCGCGCTGATCGGAGTCGTCACTGTCTCAGATCGGGCCAGCTTGGGTCTTTACAAGGACGAAAGCGGCCCGGCGATCGTTGCCTATTTGGAACGCATTCTGACTTCGCCCTTCGCGATCGTGCAACGTATCATCCCGGACGGGTTCGACTCGGTGCGCGACACGCTGATCGATCTCGCCGACAAAGAGGGTTGCGATTTGATCCTGACAACGGGCGGCACCGGGCCGGGCGCTCGCGATCTGACGCCGGAGGCGACGCTAGCCGCCGCGCCGCGCGAGCTGCCGGGCTTCGGCGAATTGATGCGCGCCGAGAGCCTGAAACAGGTGCCGACCGCGATCCTCTCGCGCCAGCTTGCGGCGCATCGCGGCCCCTGCCTCGTCATCAATTTGCCGGGCAAGCCCGCCTCGATCGCGCTTTGCCTCAACGCCGTCTTTCCGGCGGTACCGTATTGCCTCGATCTCATCGGCGCGGCGCGACTTGAAACCGATCCCACTTTGGTCAAAACCTTCCGGCCGAAATCATGACGATGACCGCCGCCTCCTCCCAGGACGAAACGGCCGCAGAGCGCTTCAATGCGCTCGTCGCCGGCTATCGTCCGCTCCCCAACGTGCCGGACGAGTTCATCGGCCCCGACGGCGTGCCGCGGGAGCATTGGGTCAAGTTCTTCCGTGCTTTGAGCGAGCTTGGCGCCGACGAGATCGAGCGGCGCTTCGCCACCGCCGACCGCAATATCCGCGACACCGGCGTCTCCTACCGCGCCTATGGCGATACGAGCGAACGTGCCTGGCCGCTGAGCCATCTGCCGCTCTTGATCGAGGCCGACGAATGGCGTGCCATCGCCGCTGGCGTGACACAGCGCGCGCGCCTGCTCGAGGCGGTCGTCCGCGATATCTACGGGCCGGCGGATCTCGTCCGCAACGGCGATCTGCCCGCCGCGGCTGTGACCGGCTGTAATGATTACCTGCCGCAGCTCGAAGGCCTGCGGCCGCCGGGCGATAATTTCCTGTTTCTCTATGCCGCCGACATCGGCCGCGGGCCGGACGGAAATTGGTGGGTCATCGGCGACCGCACCCAGGCGCCCTCGGGTGCTGGCTATGCACTTGCTAATCGGCTGGTACAATCCCGCGCGTTCCCGGCGCTCTATCGGGATATGAACGTCAACCGGCTGGCGCCGTTCTTCCAGGCCTTCCGCAACGGCCTGATCGCCGCTGCCGCTCATGCCGATCCGCGCATCTGCCTGCTGACACCCGGCCCCTATAACGAGACCTATTTCGAACAGGCCTATCTTGCCCGCTATCTCGGCTTCCTGCTCGTCGAGGGCGGCGACCTGACGATGCGCGACAATGAGATCAATGTCCGCACGATCGCCGGCCTCAAGCGCGCCGACGTCATCTGGCGGCGTATCGATTCCGATTATGCCGATCCGCTGGAGCTCAACGCGCGCTCGCGCCTTGGCGTGCCGGGCCTTGTCGACGCCTTGCGCGCCGGCGGCGTGGTGATGGCCAATGCGCTTGGCGCGGGCGTCCTCGAAGCGCCCGTGATGATGAGCTTCATGCCGCGGCTTTGCCGCCGCGTGCTGGACGAAGATCTACTGATGCCCAATGTCGCGACCTGGTGGTGTGGGCAGCCGCGCGAGCGCGAGCGCGTCCTGGCGCAGCCCGAGCGCATGGCGATTGCCGGCGCCTTCGGCAATCCCGTTCTCGGCCGCCCGAACAACCAGGCGATCGTCGGCGCCTCACTGACGGCCGAGGAGAGGCACAAGCTCGTCGCCACGATCGAGCGGCGCGGCATCGATTTCGTCGGCCAGGAAGTGGTCAATCTCTCGACGACGCCGGTATGGGAAGACGGCAAACTGGTGCCGCGCCCCTTCGTCCTGCGCATCTATGCGGCGCGCACGCGCGACGGCTGGGCGGTCATGCCCGGCGGCTTCTGCCGTATCTCCGGCCGGGCCGACGCCCGCGCGGTCTCGATGGGCGAAGGCGTGCGCTCGGCCGACGTCTGGGTGCTCTCGCAAGGGCCGGTGGAGCATGTCACGCTGCTGCCGACCGACGAGACGGTGCGCATTCGCCGCGTCATGGGCCATCTGCCAAGCCGCGCCGCCGACAATCTCTTCTGGCTCGGGCGCTATCTCGAACGCGCCGAGGCGACGCTGCGGCTCATCCGCTGTCTCGCCGGGCGGCTGATCGACACCGACACGCTCGGCAATGCGCGCTCGGCCGTCGAGCGCATCGTCCGCCTCTTCGTCGCCTGGGGCACGGTGCCGGCGAAGGCTTCGAGCGAGGTGATGCATCTCGCCGCCACGGGCCTGCATTCCAACAAGGAATTCGGCTCGGCCCTGGCGCTGGTGCGCGACGCGCATCGCGCCGCTTCGTTCATCCGCGAACGGCTCTCGACCGACACCTGGCGGCTGATCGAGCAATTGCGCAGCGAGCTCGACCGCGACGAGGACGCCTCGCTGACCGAGGCCGAGGCCTATGAGCGCGCCAATGCCGCCCTGCAGACGATGGCCGCCATCGCCGGCCTGGCGCAGGAGAACATGATCCGCGGCGCGGGCTGGCACTTCCTGCGCATGGGGCGGCGCATCGAGCGCGCCATCAACACCTGCCGCTTCGCCCGCCATTTCGCCCATCCCGAGGCGCCGGTTGAGGAGCTCGACATTCTGCTCGACCTCATCGATTCCACGATCACCTATCGCTCGCGCTATATGATGGGCATCGCCCTCGGCCCGGTGCGCGACATGGCGGTG
This sequence comes from Methylovirgula sp., assembly GCA_031291555.1. Taxonomy (GTDB): domain Bacteria; phylum Pseudomonadota; class Alphaproteobacteria; order Rhizobiales; family Beijerinckiaceae; genus Methylovirgula. The sequence continues at coordinate 2,966 of JARLIV010000256.1, forward strand.
CTCGACCCGTTCAACCCGCGCTCCGTCGCCTTCCAGGTCGAAAAGCTCAACGGCCATATCTCGCAATTGCCCGTGCTGGCCGAGGACGGGATGCTGGAAGCGCCGCACCGGATCGCCCTGCAGATCGGCGCCGATGTCGCGACGACCGTGGCCGACAAGCTCGACGTCAACCGCATCCTCACCTTCGAA
>JARLIV010000257.1 GCA_031291555.1 Methylovirgula sp.
TCTACGAATATCACGCCGCGATCATGGAGCCGTGGGACGGCCCCGCCGCGATCGCTTTCACCGACGGCCGCCAGATCGGGGCGACGCTTGACCGCAACGGGCTGCGTCCGGCGCGCTATCTCGTCACCAGCGACGACCGCATCGTGATGGCGTCCGAAATGGGCGTCTTGAAAATCCCGGAGGACGAGATCGTCACCAAATGGCGGCTTCAGCCGGGCAAGATGCTGCTCGTCGATCTCGAACAGGGCCGCATCATCTCCGATGCAGAGATCAAGGCGGAAATATCGAAGCAGGTGCCCTATGCCGATTGGCTGGCGCGCACGCAGATGAAGCTCGAAGAACTGCCGCCGGCCTCTGCGCCGCGTCCGACGCGCGGCGACGTCTCGCTGCTCGATCGCCAGCAGGCTTTCGGCTACACGCAGGAAGACATCACGCTGCTGATGGAGCCTATGGCCGAGACGGGGCAGGAGGCGGTTGGCTCGATGGGCACCGACACACCGATCTCGGCGCTCTCGTCGAAGTCGAAGCTGCTCTACACCTATTTCAAGCAGAATTTTGCGCAGGTGACGAACCCGCCGATCGATCCGATCCGCGAGGATATTGTCATGAGCCTCGTCTCCTTCATCGGGCCGCGGCCGAACATCTTCGACCGCGAGGGCAATGCCAAGCGCAAGCGCCTTGAGGTCAAGCAGCCGATCCTAACGAACGACGATCTCGAGAAGATCCGCAACATCGGCATGGTCGAGGACACGTTCGACACGCGCACGCTCGACGTGACCTATGGCGCCGACAAGGGCGCCGAGGGCATGGCCGAGGCGCTCGACCGGCTCTGCAAGCGCGCCGAGCAGGCGATCACGAGCGGCTATACGATCATCGTCCTTTCGGATCGTCTCGTCGGGCCGGACCGGATTCCAATCCCGTCGCTGCTCGCGACCGCGGCTGTGCATCATCATCTGATCCGCAAGGGCCTGCGCACCTCCGTCGGTCTCGTCGTCGAGACGGGGGAGGCGCGCGAGGTGCATCATTTCGCGCTGCTCGCCGGCTACGGCGCCGAGGCGATCAACCCCTATCTCGCCTTCGAGACGCTGAACGCAATCGCCACCGAGTTCCCTGAGGACGTCGATGGCAACGAGGCGGTGAAGCGCTATATCAAGTCGATCGACAAGGGCCTCATGAAGGTCATGTCGAAGATGGGCATCTCGACCTATCAATCCTATTGCGGCGCGCAGATTTTCGACGCCGTGGGCCTCGCCGACGATTTCGTCGCGCGCTATTTCAAGGGCACCGCCTCACGCATCGGCGGCATCGGCCTAGCGGAGGTCGCGCAGGAATCGGCGCGGCGGCATCAGGATGCTTTCGGCAATTCGCCGGTCTATCGCAACGCGCTCGATGTCGGCGGCGAATATGCTTATCGCGTCCGCGGCGAGGCGCATTCCTGGACGCCGCAGACCGTCTCCCTGCTGCAGCATGCGGTGCGCAGCAATTCGGCCGAGACCTACAAGTCCTATGCGGCGCTGCTGAATGAAGAAGCTGCGCAGCCGCTGACGATCCGCAGCTTGTTCCGCATCCGCGCGGCGGAAGAAGATGGCCGCGCGCCTGTGCCGCTTGAGGAAGTCGAGCCCGCGGCGCTGATCGTGCGGCGTTTTGCGACCGGCGCCATGTCCTTCGGCTCGATCTCGCGCGAGGCGCATACGACGCTGGCGATTGCGATGAACCGCATCGGCGGCAAGTCGAACACGGGCGAGGGCGGCGAGGAGTCGGATCGCTTCAAGCCGTTGCCGAATGGCGATTCGATGCGCTCGGCCATCAAGCAGGTGGCCTCGGGCCGCTTCGGCGCGACGGCTGAATATCTCGTCAATGCCGACATGATCCAGATCAAGATGGCGCAAGGCGCAAAGCCTGGCGAGGGTGGCCAATTGCCCGGCCATAAGGTCGATGCCGTCATCGCCAAGGTGCGCCATTCGACTCAGGGCGTCGGCCTTATCTCGCCGCCGCCGCACCATGACATCTATTCGATCGAGGATTTAAAGCAGCTCATCTACGATCTGAAGAACGTCAATCCGCGCGCCGACGTGTCGGTGAAGCTCGTTTCCGAGATCGGCGTCGGCACGGTCGCCGCCGGCGTCTCGAAGGCGAAGGCAGACCATGTGACGATTTCCGGCTTCGAAGGCGGCACCGGCGCTTCGCCGCTGACGTCGATCAAGCATGCCGGCTCGCCTTGGGAGATCGGCCTCGCCGAGACGCATCAGACCCTGGTGCTCAACCGGCTGCGCTCGCGCATCGCGGTGCAGGTCGATGGCGGCCTGCGCACCGGGCGCGATGTCGTTGTCGGCGCCCTGCTCGGAGCCGACGAATTCGGCTTCGCCACGGCGCCGCTCATCGCCGCCGGCTGCATCATGATGCGCAAATGCCATCTCAACACCTGTCCCGTCGGCGTCGCGACGCAGGACCCGGTGCTGCGCAAGCGCTTCGTCGGCCAGCCCGAGCATGTCATCAATTTCTTCTTCTTCGTCGCCGAGGAAGTGCGCGAATGGATGGCCAAGCTCGGCTATCGCACCTTCGACGAGATGGTCGGTCAGATGCAGATGCTCGACCGCGCCAAGGTCATCGAGCATTGGAAGGCGCACGGCCTCGACTTCTCGAAGCTCTTCCACAAGCCGGCCGCGGCGGACCCGAAGGCGATCTACCATTCCGAGCTACAGGACCACGAGCTCGAAAAGGTGCTCGACCATCGTCTGATCGCGGAGGCGCAGCCGGCTATCCAGCGTGGCGCCAAGGTTCGCATCGAGACGACGATCCGCAACAGCGACCGCACCGCCGGCGCCATGCTCTCGGGCGAGATCGCTCGTGTCTATGGCCACACGGGCCTGCCGGACGAGACGATCCACATCAAGCTCAGGGGCACGGCGGGGCAGAGCTTCGGCGCCTGGCTGCCCAAGGGCGTGACGCTGGAGCTCGAGGGCCAGGCCAACGACTATGTCGCAAAGGGCCTTTCGGGCGGCCGGATCGTCATTTATCCGCCGGCGGAATCGCGCATTGTGCCGGAAGAATCGATCATCGTCGGCAATACGGTGCTATACGGCGCCATCGCCGGCGAGTGCTATTTCCGCGGCGTCGCCGGTGAGCGCTTCGCCGTGCGCAATTCCGGCGCGATCACGGTCGTCGAAGGCACGGGCGATCACGGCTGCGAGTATATGACCGGCGGCATCGTCGTCGTCATCGGCACGACGGGCCGCAATTTCGCAGCCGGCATGTCGGGCGGCATCGCCTATGTGCTCGACGAGGAAGGTGACTTCGCCCAGCGCTGCAA
>JARLIV010000258.1 GCA_031291555.1 Methylovirgula sp.
ATAGAGGATCAAGAAGCAGACGAGGGCGAAGCCGTCCTTGACCGTGAAATAGGGATGAAAGGGCAGCGTGTCTTTGCTCGATTGCTTCTCGATGCCGGTCGGGTTGTTCGAGCCGGTCACATGCAGCGCCCAGACGTGCAGTACGACGACGGCGGCGATCATGAACGGCAGCAGGTAATGCAACGCATAGAAGCGGTTGAGCGTCGCATCGTCGACCGCATAGCCGCCCCAGAGCCAGGTCGTGATCGCATTGCCGACGAGCGGGATCGCCGAGAAGAGGCTGGTGATGACGGTCGCGCCCCAGAAGCTCATCTGGCCCCAGGGCAGCGTATAGCCGAGGAAGCCCGTCGCCATCATGAGCAGATAGATGATGATGCCGAGGATCCAGAGCACTTCGCGCGGCGATTTGTAGGAGCCGTAATAGACGCCGCGCATGATGTGGATATAGACGGCGAAGAAGAACATCGAGGCGCCGTTCGAATGCGCATAGCGCAGCAGCCAGCCATAGTTCACGTCGCGCATAATGTGTTCGACGGAGAGAAAGGCGAGGCTCGAATTCGGCACATAATGCATGGCGAGCGCGACGCCAGTGACAATCTGCGCCACGAGCATGAAGCTCAATATGCCGCCGAAGGTCCACCAATAATTGAGATTGCGCGGGTTGGGAAAGGTAACGAACGAACTGTGGGCGAGACCCATGATCGGTAGACGGCTCTCCAGCCATCTGGCAAAGGCGCTCTTCGGGACGTAAGAGGAAGAACCGCTCATCGCATCATCTCTGCTGCACCCGCATGCCGGCCACCACTCAGCCGATCTGGAGCTTGTTGTCGGGGAGGAATTTGTAAGGAGGCAAATAAAGGTTGTAGGGCGCCGGCCCCTGGCGGATACGCGCGGCGGTGTCGTAAACCGAGCCATGGCAGGGGCAGAACCAGCCGTCATAAGGGCCTTGATGGCCGAGCGGCACGCAGCCGAGATGGGTACAGACGCCGATCACGATCAGCCATTCGGGATGCGGCGCGCGCTCTTCGTCGGTCGCCGGATCGCGCAATTCGCTCAGCGGCACGGCGCGGGCGGCGGCGATTTCCTTCGGCGTGCGGTGACGGACGAAAACCGGCTTACCGCGCCATTTGATGGTGAGGATTTGCCCTTCGGCGATATTGGAGAGATCAACCTCCGTCGAGGCGGCGGCGAGCGTCGAGGCATCGGGATTCATCTGGTCGATCAACGGCCAGACAGCGGACGCAACACCAACGGCACCAACGGACCCGGTCGCGATGAAAAGAAAATCGCGACGTGTCGGCTGCTCCAAGCCCACGCTCTCGGCCAAGACGCTTCCCCAACAATTTCAACGGGCTTTCTGCCCTTTGTTCGAGTGTCGCGCTTTTGCGCTTGCGCAGCAATGCGTCTTTTCGCCACTTGACCAAAAGGACGGGCGCGAACACCCGTGCGACGGAGGTGCAATGACGGACGCTGCGGGCCCGCCGCTGGCTTTGGCGCTTTATCAGCCGGACATTCCGCAGAATTGCGGGACGATGCTGCGCCTATGCGCCTGTCTCGGGGTGGAGGCTGCGCTCATCGCGCCGGCCGGCTTTCCGATGAGCGATCGCGCCTTCCGCCGCGCCGGGATGGATTATCTCGAATATGTCGACCTCGCCCGGCATGAGAGCTTCGCCGCTTTTGCCGCTTGGCGCGAAGCCGCGGGGCGCCGGCTCGTGCTGCTGTCGACCAAGGCGGCACAGGATTATCGCGATTTTTGCTATGCGCCCGGCGACATATTGCTTGTCGGACGGGAATCGTCGGGTGTACCCGACGCCGTGCGGGCCGTGGCCGATGCCGGCGTGCGCATTCCGATCCGGCCGCCGCTGCGCTCTCTGAATGTCGCGGTCGCGGCCGCCATGGTTCTCGGTGAAGCGCTGCGGCAGATCCGCAGCGCGGAAGGATAAGGGCGGAAGGATCGAGGATGGTGGCGGATCTAGGAGAAATGGCGCAGCGGCAGGCAGAGGCACGCGCCTGGTTCGAGGCTTTGCAAGCCAAAATCTGCGCCGCCTTCGAGGCGCTCGAGGCGGATTGCCCGGGCCCTTTTGCGCTTGAGAATGCCGTGCCCGGCCGCTTCGCGGTTACGCCGTGGCAGCGCAAGGACAATACGGGCGCCGACGGCGGCGGCGGACGCATGGCGCTGCTCAAGGGCCGCGTCTTTGAAAAAGCCGGCGTGCATACGTCGACGGTTTTCGGAACCTTTTCGCCGGAATTCGCCAAGCAGATTCCTGGCGCCGAGGCCGATCCGCATTTCTGGGCGGCGGGCATTTCGCTCATCGCCCATCCCTGGAATCCGCACGTGCCGGCCGTGCACATGAACACGCGCTTTGTTGTAACGCAGAAGGCCTGGTTCGGCGGCGGTGCCGATTTGACGCCCGTGCTCGATCGCCGGCGCACGCAGACCGATCCCGATTCAATCGCGTTCCACGCCGCGTTCGCGGCCGCCTGCCGCCGCCATGCCGAGGTCGCGGACTATCAGCGCTTCAAGGAATGGTGCGATGAATATTTTTATTTGAAGCACCGCCAAGAGCCGCGCGGCATCGGCGGCATCTTCTATGATTATCTCGCGTCGCCTGCGGGCTTCGCCGCGGATTTCGCCTTCACCCGCGACGTCGGCGAAACATTTCTGGCGATTTATCCGGAAATCGTCCGCAGCAATTTTACCAAGCCTTGGAATGATGCGGAGCGGGACGAGCAGCTTGTGCGCCGCGGACGCTATGTCGAATTCAATTTGCTTTATGATCGCGGCACGATCTTCGGCCTCAAGACTGGCGGCAATGTCGATTCGATTCTTTCGTCCATGCCGCCCTTGGTCAAATGGCCATGAGATCGCTGGATGAGATCGGTAGATGAGATCGGTAAACGGCTTTCATATGTGCGGCACGACAGAGGCGGACTTGCGGCGCTGTCACGAATAAGTCCAGGTTGCATGGAAGGGAGCTGCGGCTCGACAATTTGCTTCAGGCAGGGAAGGAGATCGTTCATGGGTTTTCAGCCACGGGTTTTCGCCGCAGCTCTTGTTGCTCTTTGCGCGCCTTGGTTCGCCAGCGCAGGCACGGCTCAGGCGGCACAGGTCGGCCTGTTGGAATGCAATGTGGCGCCGAGCGTTGGTCTCATCATCACCTCGCGTAAGGCCCTGTCCTGCCGCTTCTCGCGCTCTTACGCGCCGCCGGATTATTATGTCGGCACGATCACCCATTTCGGCCTTGCGCTCGGCGCGACCGGACCGGGCCGGATCGTCTGGGGTGTGTTCGCGGCGACGCGCGAACTCGGCCACACCGCGCTTGCGGGCAGCTATGGCGGCGCGACCGCCAACGTTTCGTTGGGTCTTGGCCTGGGCGCCAATGCGCTCGTCGGCGGCAATGCCTATTCGATTGGCCTGCAGCCGCTCTCGGTTAATACGCAGACGGGTGTCGACATCACGGCGGGTATCACCGGCTTGCAGCTCGAGCCGGCGCCGGGCCCCTGGCACTATCACCGCCATCCCCATCCCCATTCCTGACGCGCTGGCGCGCGAGCGTCTGGCGGGAACGCTGGCTGGCCGCCCCTGCGGCCAGGGCTTGCCGGATGCCGCCGATTCCGGCGCCGCCGGTGTGAAAGAGCCGCTTATCCTTGTCTCTGGCAGGGTGTTTGGGTTGCGGCCAGGGCGTAGCGCCCATAAATTGCTATGACGTTTTGTCATACGAGGCGCGCATGTCCAAAGCCCCGACCCGCCACGCCAGGCTCATCATCATCGGCTCCGGCCCGGCCGGCTATACGGCGGCGATCTATGCCGCCCGCGGGATGCTGGAGCCGGTGCTGATCTCTGGCTTCGAGCCCGGCGGCCAGTTGATGATCACGACGGACGTCGAGAATTATCCGGGCTTTGCCGCGCCGATCCAGGGCCCCTGGCTGATGGAGCAGATGCGGCTCCAGGCCGAACATGTCGGCACGCAGTTCATTTCCGACCATATCGTCAAGGTCGAGCTAGGCAGCCGGCCCTTCCATCTCCATGGCGATAGCGGCACGACCTACACGACCGACGCTTTGATTATTGCCACGGGGGCCAAGGCGCGCTGGCTCGGCATCCCGACCGAGGAGACCTTCCGCGGCTATGGTGTTTCGGCCTGCGCTACCTGCGACGGGTTTTTCTATCGCGGCAAGGACGTGCTCGTCGTCGGCGGCGGCAATACTGCGGTCGAGGAGGCGCTCTATCTCGCCCAGCTCGCCCGCAAGGTGACAATCGTCCATCGCCGCGATTCGTTCCGCGCCGAGAAGATTTTGCAGGAGCGGCTGTTCAAGCTG
>JARLIV010000259.1 GCA_031291555.1 Methylovirgula sp.
ATTCAACCCTTCAGGGCAAGGCACAGGCCTCGACGGTATCGGCTTCGGCGCCGACGGGACGCTCTATGTGGACACGTTCACGGAAGCCAAATTGTTCCGCATCGACATCGCGAACGGCAAGCCTGCCGTCAGCCGCGTCGAGCCTTCGCAATCGCTCGGCCTGGCGGATGCGCTGCGGCCGCTGGGCGGCGATGCCTTCCTTCTGGTCGAGGGCGTCGGCAAGCTCGACCGCGTGACCTTCGACGGCAACGAGGCGACGATCGAAACGTTGAAAGAGGGGCTCAACGGGCCAACCGGCGTAACGCCGCTTGGCAACACGGCCTGGGTTGCCGAGGGCCAGCTCAAGCATCTTTTCGATAAGGATGATCCTAAGCCGGTTCTACCCTTCCGTCTCACCGCAGTGCCGATCCCCGCGCCGTGAAGCAAAGCCCCCCGGGTAAAAATTGCACTGGAGCCCCTCATGCTGAAACGTGCCCTGGCCATCACGGCGCTGATGCTTGGCGGCTGTTGCCTCATGACCGCGCCAGCCTTTGCTCGTGCCGCGTGCCACGGCGACAACGGCGGCCTTAAGCTCTCGCCCGGCTGGTGCGCGACCGTCTTCGCCGACAAACTCGGCCACGTACGGCACATGGCCGTGGCACCGGACGGCGTGCTTTATGTCAACACCTGGAGCGGCGTCTATTACGACAACGCGCCGCCGCCCGGCGGCTTTCTCATCGCGCTGAAAGACAGCAAGGGCACGGGGCACGCCGACATCATCACGCGTTTCGGCGACGGCGTCGCGCAAGGCTCGGCGGGCGGCACCGGCATCGCCTATTACAACGGGGCGATCTATGCCGAGGAGAACGACAAGATCGTGCGCTTTACGCTGCCGAAGGGCGCGATCGTGCCGGAGAGCCAATATCAAGTCGTGCTCTCGGGGATGCCGCTCACCGGCGATCACCCGATGCATCCCTTCATCATCGACGCGCAGGGCAACATCTTCGTCGATTCCGCCTCCCCGACAAATTCCTGCCAGGCGCAGAACCGGATGCTCGAATCGCCGGGCATCGAGCCCTGCAAAGAGCTAGAAACGCGCGCCGGCATCTGGCGCTACAGCGCCGACAAGCTCGGGCAGAAATTCTCGCCCGCCGAGCGCTATGCGACCGGCCTGCGCAATGACGAGGGCTTCGGCTTCGACGCCGCCGGCCGGCTCTTCGGCACCGAGCACGGCCGCGATCAGCTCTGGCAGAACTGGCCGAAGCTCTATACGGCGAAAGCCGGCGCCGAATTGCCGGCGGAAGAGCTCGTCGAACTGACCGAAGGCGCCGATTTCGGCTGGCCCGAATGCTATTTCGACGGCTATCAGAAGAAGCTCGTGCTAGCGCCGGAATATGGCGGCGATGGCGGCAGGACGCGGGGCGTCTGCGCCGGGAAGAAAGCCCCGATCGCCTTCTTCCCCGCGCATTGGGCGCCGAACGATCTTTTGATCGACAATTCTCCACGTCTTCCAGGCGCCTATCAGGGCGGCGCCTTCATCGCTTTCCACGGCTCATGGAATCGCGCGCCGCTGCCGCAGGGCGGCTATAATGTCGTCTTCCAACCGTTGAAGGACGGCAAGGCAGCGGGCGATTTCATCGTTTTCGCCGACGGTTTCGCCGGCCGCTATATGGAGCCAGGGCGCGCCGCCTATCGCCCCACAGGGCTCGCGGGCGCGCCGGATGGTGCAATCTTCGTCTCCGATGATGTGCATGGCCGTATTTGGCGGCTGACCTATCATGGCGCGCGGAGTGCTCCCATTGCGCCCGCGCCGGGGACGCCGTCGACGATCAGCGCGGCCGATAATCCCGCGCCCCCGGAAGGCGTCCATCCCGATGCCGGACGCCCCGACACGGGTAGCTTGCCACTGGCGCCGGGCGTGACACGAGATGAGCTCGCGCTGGGCGACCGCATCTTCCATGGCGAGGCGGAAAACGGCACCTGCGGCGGCTGCCACGGCTCCGACGCCAGGGGCTCGCCGGTGGGACCGAACCTTGCCGGTAAGAAAATCTGGAGCGACGGCAGCCTCGCCGGCCTCGAAAAGACGATCAGCGAGGGCGTGCCGAAGCCGCGCAATTATCCCGGCGTCATGCCGGCCAAGGGCGGCGCGCCGCTGACGGATGCCGATGTCACCGCTGTCGCGGCCTATGTCTGGGCGCTCAGCCATCAAAACAACTGAGGCGAGGGACGCAAAGGCTGTGACCGGCTCGCGTCCTGCCCTGCTCTGGTTTCGTGAGGATTTACGGCTCGCGGACAATCCGGCGCTCAAAGCCGCCGTCGCGACAGGGCAGCCGTTGATCTGCATCTACGTTTTCGATGTGGAGAGCGATGGCCTGCGGTCGCCCGGCGGCGCTGCGCGCTGGTGGCTGCACGGCGCGCTGGCGGCGCTCGACGCCAGCCTGAAAGAGCACGGCGGCGCACTGCATATCCTGCGCGGCGCGGCCGCGCCGATCATTGAAAGGCTCGCGACGGAGACCGACGCCAGCGCCGTTTTCTGGAACCGGCGCTATGATGCGCCAAGCCGCGCAATCGATGCTGCGATCAAATCCGCGCTGAAGGCGCGCGGCATCGATGCCGAGAGTTTCAACGGCGCCCTGCTCCATGAACCCTGGACAGTGGCGGGCAAAAGCGGCACCCCTTTCCGCGTCTTCACGCCTTTCTGGCGCGCCGCCTGCGCCAAGGGCGAGCCGGCGGCGCCGCTGAAGGCGCCGGACACGCTCGTCTTTCATCCGCATCCGAAACTCGCCGGCGCCGTCGCTTTAACCGATCTGCATCTCGAACCGCTGAGGCCCGATTGGGCGAGCGGTCTGCGCGCAAGCTGGACGCCAAGCGAAGCCGGGGCGCGCGCGGCGCTCGAACATTTTCTGCGCAACAATCTTGCCGGCTATGCGGCCAATCGCGACCGGCCGGACATGGCTTCGACCTCGCGGCTCTCGCCCTTCCTGCATTTCGGCCATCTGTCGCCGCGGCAGGTCTGGTACGCGAGCCAGGCAGCCGTGGCGAGTGGCGCGTCGAAAGCAAGCTGCGCCGATCTCGAAAAATTCTTTTCGGAACTCGGCTGGCGCGAATTCTCTTATCATCTGCTCTTTCACCATCCCGATCTCGCGACGGATAATTTCCAGAGCCGTTTCGACGCCATGCCCTGGCGGCAGGATGCCAATGCGCTGCGCGCCTGGCAGCGCGGACGTACGGGCTATCCGATCGTCGATGCGGCAATGCGCGAACTCTGGGCGACGGGCTGGATGCACAATCGCACGCGGATGGTCGCCGCCTCTTTTCTCGTCAAGCACCTGCTAATCGATTGGCGCGAAGGCGAACGCTGGTTCTGGGACACGCTCGTCGATGCCGATGCCGCGAATAATGCGGCGAGCTGGCAATGGGTCGCGGGCACGGGCGCCGACGCCGCGCCCTATTTCCGAATCTTCAATCCTGTCCTGCAGGGCGAGAAATTCGACCCCGACGGCGCCTATGTGCGGCGCTGGGTGCCGGAACTCGCGAAACTGCCGGCGATGCTGATTCACAAGCCTTGGAAAGCGACGCAGGACCTGCTTGCCGCCGCCGGTGTCCGCCTGGGCGAGACCTATCCGCAGCCGATCATCGAACATGAGGCCGCGCGTAAACGAGCGCTCACGGCGTTCGGCGCGCTGAGCTAAGACACCTGGGGACGCGTTCGGATCGGAAAAGGCCGCCAGCTTTTCCGGAATGCGCTTTAATGCACCGCTTCTTTCAGCCTTTGCCCGCGCGCCTCGGCAAGATGATCGAATTGGTGGGTAAACGAGCCGAGCCCCGTCGTCTCCGCCCGCAATTGCAGGATGAAATCGCCGAGCTCGGCCGCCGGCACCAAGGCCTCGACATCGTCCCAGCCGGGCCAGCCTTCGCGTTCGGAATATCCCAGGATCTGCCCGCGCCGGCCGCTGAGCAGGCGTTGCGCTGCGGCGGTGAAACGGTTCGGCACGCTCGCCGTCACGTGGTCGATCGGCTCGAGGAGAACGGGGTCCGCCTTGGCGAGGCCTTCGACGATGCCGGTGCGCGTCGCGGTGCGAAACGCCATGTCGGAACTGTCGACGGAATGGAACGATCCATCGACGAGCGTGACTTCGACATCGACGACGGGATAGCCGAGCGGGCCTTTCTGCATCGTCTCTTCCGCCGCCTCGCCGACGGACGGGATATATTGGCGGGGCACCGCGCCGCCGACGATCTTGTCGATGAACAAAAAGCCTTCGCCCCGCGCGCGCGGCGCGATCTCCAGCACCACATCGGCGAATTGGCCGTGGCCGCCGGTCTGGCGCTTCAAGCGCGCGTGCTGTTTCACCGCATGTTTGATCGTCTCCTTATAGGCGACCTTGGGCGGCGTCACATTGATCTGGCAATTATAGACCGAGGCGAGACGCTCTAGCGCGCCGTTCAAGTGAATCTCGCCCTGGCCGCAAAGCAAGGTCTCGCCGGTTTCACGCGCGTGGACGATGCTGAGCGAAGGGTCTTCCTCGACGAGTTTATGCAGCGCGCCGGAGAGCTTCACATCGTCCTTGCGATCTTTGGCGGCGATGGCGAAGGCATAGACCGGCGCCGGCGGCTGCGGGAAGGGCAGATCCGCTTCGCCACCGATCACCGCGCCGGTCGTCGCATTCTCCAATCGGCCGATGGCGACGAGTTCGCCGGGCTCCGCCGCTTGGATGCGCAAAATATCCCCGTTGGCGAAACGGTAGAGCCCGCCGATCCGCGCGCCATCGAGCGGCGCGCCGTCGCGCAGTCCACCGCGCCAGAGGCGCGCATAAGAGAGCTTGCCGGCATAGGCCGCCTGACCGGCGTGAACCGTCTTGAAGATTTGCACCAGCGGCTCGCCGGAGGCGGCGATGCCGCGGCGCTGCGCCGTCACGGAGGCCGGCGGCACATCATGCCGCAAGGCTTTCCAGAGGCGGAATATGCCATGGCCGCGCGCGGCCGCGCCGAAGAGAACCTGGACGATCGTGCCGCTCGCCTGATCCTTATGCAGCGTCGCGAAAATCTCGTCCGCGCTCGGCGCGATATCCTCGATGACTTTTTCGAGCAAAGCGTCGTCATGATCGGCAAGCACTTCGGTGAGCCCGGCCAGCGCCTCCTGTTCCGGGGCGCGCAATTCGTTCGGCAGCGCCACGCGCTCGGAATCCTCGCCGCAATAATGATAGGCGCGCTCGCTGACGACATCGACATAGCCGGTCACGGCATCATGTTCGCGGATCGGGATCTGCCGCAAAACGAGCGGATAGCTGGAATAGGGCCGAAGCGCCGCGACGATCTCGCGAACCTGGCCGGCAAGCGCGTCGATCTTGTTGATGAAAATGAGATGCGGCACACCCGCCGCCTCGACCGCCTTCAACAAGACGGGCAGGTTGGCGAGCCGGTCGGCAGAAGGATCGCAGACGACGATCGCAAAATCGACCGTCGCGAGCGCCGCCGCCGTCTCATAGGCGAATTCGACCGAGCCGGGGCAATCGACAAGCGCCCAAGGCTCGCCCATGAAGGTGCAATGCCCAAGCCGTAGCTCAGCGCTCATAGCGCGCGTGCTCGGACGCTTCGGCGCCGCGCCGGCGCTCGCCAGCAGCGCATCGAACAAAGTGGATTTGCCGCTGCCATATGGGCCCACAATTGCGACGGAGCGTGGGCCCGCGGGCTCCGCCTTCCATGCGGATCTTGTCATGCGCGTCTCCTCCCTTCTGTGCGCGGATGGCCCGCGCGCGGAGCAGATCGCCGGAGCGACCCCGCTCCTTCCAAAGGCATGATTGATCCGATGCGCCAGCGGCGCAAGGCGCATTATCGATGTGCGAAGCGAAAGATTTGACGCGGCGCAAACGCGCCCCGATTAAACCAATGCGAGATCGAGCGTTTCGCGGTGGAACCGTCCTTATCGCGCCGTCAATGCGTTCCAGGCCGCGAGGGAGTCCATGTAGTCTCTCCAGTGCGCGATTTTCCGGTTTTCAATCTTGATGATCGAGCAGAACCGATTGTTGTACTTCACGCCCGTCGCGAGAATGGCCCCGTGGACCTCGTATTCGATGACGACGACATGGCCGTCGTCTGTCTTATGGACAATCAACTTGTCGGCAGACCGAAGCGCGATGTTGTCGACATAGCCCCTGAACGCGGCCATCAGGCCGGTCCGCCCCTTTATAACGCGAGGCCAGCCGGGGACGTCGTAGAGGACTTCGTAGACGACGTCGTCGGTGAGGATGTCGAAGAAGTGCTCGCCATCAACGAGGTCGCCGAGCGCCCCTCGAACAAGATCGAAGTAGGGGTTGGCGGACTCGTAGGCAGCATATTTCGGATTCGGCATCCTCGACTCTCCATGCGCGTCGCTGGGGGCAGGTCAGTAAAGTGCAATCAAATATGACGCGAGATGGGCTCTCGGCGTCAGCGAAGCCTCTACGTTATCCCGCGAAAATGTGAACTATGGTTGAAAAGGGATCAGACATTTCGCGCAGCTCTGAGGAGGGAACGAGTTTCCCGCACCGCGATTTGCGCTGAGAAGGAGATGAAATCATGAACGATCATCCGCGCAATTGTCCTGGCCGTGCTTTCGCTGATCTGGCGCACGACGGCCACCACATTGCCGGCTGAAGGTCCACGCCGCGGCCGCGTTCACAGCAACCGCGTGAGAAATTCCATATCCTCGCGCAACCGGTCCGCATTCGCGACGCCGAAGTGCTTTTCAAGCTGTCCGTGATAGCGCTTCCAGATCGGGAGTGCGCGCAGCACAAGCGCATGGCCGGCGTCGGTCAAGGCGAGGCGGCGACTGCGCTTGTCGGCAGGATCGCGCGTCACTCTCACGAGACCGCGCCGCTCCAGCGGCTTCAGCGCCGCGGTCAAGGTCGTGCGATCCATCGCCAGCAATTCCGCGACATCCCCCATGGCGGGGGGCTGCGGCCGATTGAGCGACATCATCAGCGAGAACTGACGATTGGTGAGATCGAGCGGGCGCAGCGCCTCGTCGAAGCGGCGCGCCAGGCCGCGCGCCGCACGCTGCACGGCCAGGCAAAGGCAAGCGTCGCGGACGAACAGCGTCGTTTCGAAGGGCAGGCGCGGCTTTGACATGAAAACATCATGTTGATATCAACATAATACGTCAAACAAATAGCGCACGAAGCTTTGCCGTTGGGAGTGCAAAGACCATCCAAACTCAGGGAGGATGAGATGGCGAGCAAATTCGTCTGGTACGAACTCATGACGAGCGACGCGCCCGCGGCCGAGAGCTTCTATCGCGATGTCGTCGGCTGGAGCGCGCGCGACTCCGGCATGCCCAACATTCGATACACTTTGCTCTCGGTCGGCGAGACGCCGGTCGCGGGACTGATGCAGTTTCCGCCGGAGCCGGTAAAGGGCCAGGGCGGCCCAGGATGGCTTGGCTATGTCCATGTCGAGAATGTCGATGCGACGCTCGCGCAGGCGCAGAAGCTTGGCGCGACAGTCCATCACGCGGCGACGGACATTCCCGGCGTCGGCCGTTTCGCAGTTCTCGCCGATCCGCAAGGCGCCGTCTTCGCCCTGTTCAAGCCGAATGGCGCGACAACGCCGCCCGCACCGATGACGCCGGGGACGATCGGCTGGCACGAGCTGCATGCCACCGAGGCCGAGAAAGCCTTCGCCTTCTACAGCGCCTTGTTCGGCTGGCAGAGGAATCAGGGGATCGATATGGGCCCCTTGGGCATCTACCAAATCTTCGGTGACGAAGGCGCGCCGATGGGCTTCGGCGGCATATTCAACAAGCCGGCGGCCGAGGCGCGGCCCTATTGGCTCTATTATTTCGCGGTCGCGGATATCGACGCCGCGACAGAGCGCGTGACGGCGAGCGGCGGCACGGTCGGCCACGGCCCGCAGCAAGTGCCGGGCGGCGCCTGGATCATCCAGGCGCAGGATCCGCAGGGCGCGGCCTTCGCGCTCGTCGGCATGCGGCAGGCCGGCTCGGCTTGACGGAGTCTCGATGCTATTGTCGCGCCACGCCATCGACTGGCGCGCTCGCGACAATGGACGGACATGGACATCATCTACGCGCTCGAACCGCAGCTTTCCGCGCATGAATTCCGCGATGTGCTCGTCGCCTCGACATTGGGCGAGCGCCGCCCCATCAAGGATATCGACCGGCTGGAGCGGATGCTGCGCAACGCGGATATTATCATCACCGCGCGGCACGCGGGGCGAATCGTCGGCGTCGCCCGCGCGCTAAGCGACTTCAGCTATTGTTGCTATCTCTCCGATCTCGCGGTCGATGCCCCCTATCAGCATCGCGGCATCGGCAAGCGCCTGCTCGAAGAGACACAGGCACAAGCGGGGCCGGAGACGACGCTGATTCTCCTCTCCGCGCCGGCGGCCGCGGGCTATTATCCGAAGATTGGGATGAAGAAGCATGAGAGCTGTTGGACGATTGCGCGAAAGACATGATTCGCGCAGAGGCGAGCCGGAGAGCACGACATGGATGTGATCATCTACCACAACCCCGATTGCGGCACGTCGCGCAACACGCTCGGCCTCATCCGCAACGCCGGCGTCGAGCCGCATATCATCAATTATCTCAAGTGCCCGCCGACGCGGCTACTGCTGACGCAATTGCTGGCGCGCGCCGGCCTCAGCGTGCGCGACATTCTCCGCGAGAAGGGCACGCCCTACCGCGAACTCGGGCTCGGCAATCCGGCGCTGAGCGACAAGGAATTGCTCGATGCGGTCGAAGCGCATCCGATTCTGATGAATAGGCCGATCGTCGTGACGCCCAAGGGCGTGCGGCTCTGCCGGCCCTCGGAACTGGTGATCGACCTGCTGCCGCCGCAGCGCGGCGCCTTTTTCAAAGAGGATGGGGAGCAAGTGGTCGATGAGCACGGCCGGCGCACTGCGACCGCGTGAGATCGCAAGGGGCCGGACAAACGGAAATTGGTTGCGGGGACAGGATTTGAACCTGTGACCTTCAGGTTATGAGACCGATAGCCAGATTGATAACTTACTGGTTTAATGACATTTTTTGTCATTTTTAGCTATTGTGTGCTAGCATATGCGTTAGATTTAACTCCTTTTTCGCTTCCGAGCGGTCAAATATGTGTTAGCGCCCATGCTAGCCGCCCTCCGAGGAAACTCGGACGCGTAGCGTATGACCACCAAGCGGCGCAAACGTACGCAGCCGGCAGGTCAGAACAATGACTTGTTGCTGCTTCCCGGCGCGTATGAGCGCATCGAACATACGTTTAATGCGATCATCATCGCAGTAAACCAGCGCGTCGTCCAGGATGACCGGCACCGTGTGGCCACGCTCGGCCAACATCGACGCCATAGCCAATCGTACGAGAACCGCAATCTGCTCCTGAGTACCATCGGAAAGCCGCGTGAATGTTTCGGGACGATCTCGCCTAATGCCGGTAATGGCGAACCCATCACCCAACTCCAGCTCCGCTCCCGGAAATAGATCGTTGAGAAAGGGTCTGAGATGCCTGCGGACCGGCTCGTAGTAGCGCTCGCGCCCTTCGGTTAAGCAGCCCGACACCGTATCACGGAGCAACTTGAGCACCGCAACCCGCTCTTCGATTCGCGTCCTTTCGCGTTCGGCAAGCTCTCGCTGTTCCCGTGCGGCGGCCAAGTCCTCACCCACTCCGTCTCCGCCAGCGGTTTGAATCTGTCCGGTGAGCCGGCCAATCTCGCGCTCAAGTTCTATGAGATCGCTCTGCCGGTTTCCGAGCGCTTGCTCCAGCCTCTGACAGCGAGCCTCCCGTCGCTCCATCTCCGCCGCGTCAGGCGCGGTCTGCCGCTTGGCAGAAAGCACGCTCGCGGCGGTCTGATGTGCGGTTTCCGCAGTCGTGACATCGGCAACGAAGGCGGCATTTCTCGCCGCTCGCTCTGCATCGGGACATAGAGCGGTATCATCCGCAATACTCTTGCGAACGAGTTCGAGTTTGGATTCCATGCCGCTGCGGGTTGCGACTATCTTCTCAATCGATTCCTGTTGCCGCTCGCGGGTTCCTTCAAGGTTAGCCCGCCGAGCTTCGAGAGAGGCACGTTGCTGGCCTAGTTCCAGTTTCTCGTCTTCGATCTCCTTATTACTGGGAAGATTTTGAATCTTGGCGTCGGCCAACGCCACCGAAATTATCGCATCCGTCTCCGCGAGATCGCTCTTGGTTTTGGCAATGACCGATGTCGGATCGCCGGTAACTTTCAGAGTCTTCAGCTCGGCCAACACCGCCTTGCGGTTTCCGTCAAGATCGCGGCGCTTGGAGAGCAGCGCACGCGCCTCGGCGGAGCTGGCAACGCCGATCGATCTCAGCAGCAATGCTCGTTCCGCATCGACCGACTGGCGCGTTTCATGTCCGGGGTTAGGAGCGGGTGTAATCGTGATCACCGCTAAATCTCCGACCGTCACTTTGGTCGGCGCTACAACGGGCGCGCTGTAGGTGTCCTTCGCGAGCGCGCTCCCGATATGCACCCGGCCGACGCCGGCGGCATTCACATCGACTGCCAAATGCGCGGCAGCCGCTGAGAGCTGCGCGTCCAGTGTTGCAATCTGACGCTCCAGCTCATCGACATCATCAACATTTTTCTGCTTGATGCTCAGTTGCGCGAGCTGAGCGTCGATTTGCAATAGCTCCTTGGCAGCACGCTCAAGCGCCTCAAGCTGACGGGCGAGATCATCTTTTCTGAGAGCGCGCACGGTAGCGCCGGAAAGCTTCTCAAGCTGTTGCTCGCGGGCAGAGAGTGCCACCCTTTGTTTCTCGGTGCCGGCGATTTGCTCCTGTGTCCGTAAGAGCGCGGCCCTGGCCTCATGCTCGTGCGCCTGTTGTTCCGGCAGGACGTTCATCAGACCGGCTTCATTTTGGCGGCTTGAATCAATACGCTCGGTTAGGTCGCAAAACTGTCTGAGCCGTTGCGATGCTCCATCGAGGGCGCGTTTGGCGCTGCTTTCTTCCGCTTCAAAACGACGAATTTCCTGGGCCGATGAGTGTGCATCGGCCAAGCTGTTCTTGGCTTCAACAAGCTCTTGGGTCAATTGGCCCACTGAAGCGGGGTCGGTCAGTTGCTGATGGCGCTGGCGGAGCTGAAGCAATTTTTCGAATTGCTGCTCAAGCGCGGCAAGCTTGCCCTGCGCCTCTGTTTCTGCGGCCTGCCAGCGTTCAACCTCTCCTATTGCTCGATGAAGGGGGCCGTCGCTTTTTGGGCGATCGGTTTCGGTTAGGTAACGCCGCAATTCCGAGCCTATGTCTTCTACGACCTGTCGCGCGCGTTCGCCGCCGATGAGCGCGCCCACCTCGGACGCAATTGCCGAATTCAACACTGACGATGCGGCGGGACCGGGAACCGGAACTCCGGATGATGCGCCTTGTCCGACCCACAGCACACCAAACGCCCCGTCATCGAGGGTTCTTCCGCTACCAGGGCTGAGTCCCAATAGATCCCAGACGGCTTCGTCGGCCTGTTTGGAGCGCGCGATCTCGCGGCCATTCTCGGTCAGAGTCGCGCTCGGCGAGCGCAGAAAGCATTTTTTGATCACGTAGGTACGGCCATCATGCAGGAACGTAAGCTGCACGGTCGCGGGCAATTGGCTGTCATCGGAGCCGAGGTCTCTTATGTCCTGTCCCTTGCTATCGTGCCGGGCAAAGAGACAGGCGCGAATAGCCCGGAACAGGGTTGATTTCCCCGCTTCGTTCCCGGCAGCAAGGACGTTCACACCTTCGCTGAATCCGTCAATATGCGCTGCTGATGCAAAGCGCCCGACACCCTCGACCGTCAGTGCCTTGATGTGCATCAGGCGGCCTCGCCGTGACGCTGTTGATCCACGACGCGCGTATAAAGCTCGATCAGCGCATTTTCAGCGCGGCGGCGCGTTTCCGCGCCTTGCGCGTGATCGTCCGCAATCGTTTTGAGCCGATCCGCGGACCGGCGGATGACACCGTCGAAGTCGATGGCTTCAAGATCAGCTTCGGTCGGTCGCGCGATCAAAGCTGTTTGGTCGAGGTCAAGATGAAACACCGCAGCTTCAAGATCGACGAGACGGCGCTGAAGTTCGGCATGCGCGGCAAGCGGGAGCGTACCCTCGAGTCTGAGGCGCAGGATTAGGCGGGACAGGTCTTGTTCGCTACGCAAACGTTGGTCGAGATCGGGGAGTTCACTGCCATCGCTTAGCCGTTCGGTGCGCGTGAGCCAGCGGTAGGTGCCAGTGAATAATGGCGTGACAGAAGCCGGCGCGCCTGGGCCTGATATCTCGACGAGCAAGGCCGAGCCGCGCTCCTGGCCACCCGCACGATCAGGCTCAGGCGTACCGGCGTACCAGACTGCCGGCCCGATCTGACGCGTGCGATGCCAGTCGCCCAAGGCCAGATAGTCCAATTTGGCTTTCGCCGGCCGCGTCGGATCGATCGGGTTTGAGGCTTCACCCTCGCTGGCGAAGTTTATGACTGCACCATGTGCAAGCCCTATGCGTAACGCGCCGGGCGGTGTGGCGGCGTTGTCCATCCATGCGGTGAGATCATCGAATTCAGTTTTCCGCCGTAACGGCGCGGGTAAAAGGCACGCACCGTCCGACAGAAGAAACGGCGTCGGCGTCAGGTGCAGATGAACGTGCTCAGGCAATCCTACTTGCGAAACGCGGTCCCACACGCCTTCAGGTCGATGGGGATCATGATTTCCGGGAAGCAGATGCCAGTGCAGGTCCGCGAATGCCTTCATCCGCTCAATTGGCGCTCGAAGCGTAATGGAATTCGGTGCTTCGTTATCATAGACATCGCCGGCAACCAGGATGTGAGCTACGCCATTTTCGCGCGCCAACTTTCCAATTCGTTCGATTACCCCGAGACGCGCTTGCCGCAGCGTTTCTTCCTTGGAGCCAAATTGCTTAAAGACCTTACCGATCTGCCAGTCGGCGGTGTGAATGAACCGCATTGTGCATCCTCCACCTCGACAGCCTCATTGTTCTCGGTCGTTTTGGGGGCTATCGCGAAATCCAGCGCCCACTCAGACGACTTCTCTCGCGATGAAATGGGCTTCGCTAATCATCTATAATGTTCTTTTTCTGTTCTCGTGACAAGCCCCCCTCGAAGCGTAGTGCTGACAACGCAAAACGCGTCACGCGCTGCCCGGTAGCGAGCGCGCCGGTTGGGCGCTCCGATGCGGACTGGTCGCAAGCTCCAATCCGGTGGCTCACCACAGCATCCTTAGGTCGGCCCGCTGTTTGAGTTCAGCGACACCCAACGGGGCAACCACGATGCGCTAATTCCCCATCTCGGACAACGAAGCCCGGAAGGAAATCAGTCCCAAAACAGGAAGCTGAATATGAAAAATCGGCCTAATCATAGCTTTGCAAGCTAGGGCTTTTCATTCGCCGAACATCCGAGCAGAGTGTGTACTTATTATCAAGCTGGTCGACGTGAACCGAGAACATTCCTATCGTGCCAAAGGACTTAAACTCTGAAGACGCACTCGCCGCGAGGCGTCTGGACGGATTGCTTGATTACGTCGAAGCGCTCGTAAAGCTCGACGAACGACCGGCTACGCGGCTTGCTCAGCATAAACTGGCTGATGGGTCACAATTTATCCTGCACCAGCACGAATTCGCCGGCTTGCCTGGTATAGCGCTCGATGAAAGCGATGCGGATGGACCGATCTGGCTGCGGATGGAGCGGCTTCAGCGCACCACGCCGCCGCCGGTCAGCGCCGAATTCCACCCATGGATCGACGTTCCCAACGATCCGACAAAACCGCCAGTGATTCGTGAGGTGCAGCACCTTCGCCTGCTGGAAGTCGAAAAGAATCGGATGGTCGAGGCAGGAGAAGCGCGGTCTGATGATTGCGTATCGTCGATCAAGGCCGCCGACAAGGATGAAGCGCCCGGCGCGTACTTTGATGTGATGACGCGTCTCGA
>JARLIV010000005.1 GCA_031291555.1 Methylovirgula sp.
TGATGTGCACGAACATTCCGTCGCGCTGAACCGGCTACAATCCCTGCGCCGGCAGGAAGCTGACCGGCAGCAGGCGAGCGCGGATCTCGAACGCGCGGCCGTGCGGGCGCGGGAGCGGCAAGCGACCCTCGATCGCTTGCGCCAATTGTTGTCGGTCGAGCAGCAGAAGGCGCAAGAAAAGGCGCAAGAGAAGACCGAAGAGCCGACGACACAAAAGCCTTTACCAATCACGCCCGCGCCGCAGCAGGCAGCGCCGCCGCCCACGCAGCCGCAGGCGGCGCCGGCCGATCCCAGCGCCGCCGGCCGCTATTGAGCCGAAGCGCGAAGTTGCGTCAGCACATAAACGCGGATGGCCGACGAGAGGTTCGCCGCGCCGCGCCCGGCGTCGATCTCGCCGATCAGCGCCGCCAGCGAGAGGCCGCGCGCGCGGGCAATGTCGCGCAGGGCGTCCCAAAAGGCGCTCTCAAGCGAAATGCTGGTGCGATGGCCGGCGATGGTGAGCGAATGTTTGGCGATGGCGCTCGGGGTCGCCTCAGGCATCATCCGAATCCGGGGTGCGGCGATGGCCGTCGAGATGCCGGCGCGCGATCTCGCGATTTTTGGACTCGACCGCGCGCTCAGCCTTGCTTGTGCCGAAGCGCAGGCGATTCTCCGCTGCCTTGTCCGCCGCCACGGCGCGGGCCTTGGCTTTGCGCAGCTGGCGCAGATTGACGATCTCGCTCATTTCTTGCGGAAGGAGTCGATGGAGACGACTTTCGCCGGTTCCTCGGGCTTGGTCTCGCCTGCCTCCGGCTTCGCTGCGGCCTTGCTCGCGGCGGCCTTGGCGGCCGGCACAGGCTTGGGGCTAATCTCGGCGGGTTCGCTGCCGCTGCCGCGCGGCTTGGTTTTCTCCGGTGGCGCCGTGCGAGGCGAGGGCGATGGCGCTGCTGCGGCGGGCGGCGCAGCCTCACCCGCGTCCGTGGCGATCTCGAATTTCAACCCGAATTCTACCGAAGGGTCGAAGAAGCCGGTGACGGCATCGAAGGGGACCGACAGGATCTCCGGATTGCCTTGAAAGGAAAGGCCGACATCGAAGCCTTGTTCGGTGACGGTGAGGTTCCAGAACTGATGCTGGAGCACGATCGTCATTTCGTGCGGGAATTCCTTGCGCAGCTTGGGCGAGAGCCGCACGCCCGGCGCATCGGTGCGGAAAGCGATGACGAAATGATGGTTGCCGGGCAGTCCGTCGCGGGCCGTCTCGGCCAAGACCTTGCGCAGGACAGAGCGCAGGGCGTCCTGCACCAGGAGATCGTAACGGATGAGATCAGTCGCCATTCCAATGTCCCGGCCCAGGAAAGTGGAGGCTTCTGTTGCCAGGTGCCTCCGAACCCCGCCTTGAGGGGCTAACCCCAAGGGCTTTTAATCGGTACCATTACCGCATTACGCGGCAAGGGCCACCGGAGCATAGTTGTCGTTGGCAACTATAGGTTCGGCCCGATGACGGTGGAACCATGCCGAGCAAAAGAACACCCTTTACACTCCCCGTCGAACCTATTTCGCCCCCGCCAAAATCCGCCGGCCGGTCGTGCCCGTGAACTTTGGTGGAGGCGCCGGGTACCGCCCCCGGGTCCGAAGAGCTTATTGCGATGCCGTTTATCGCCATAGCTGCGCGAGGCAGCGGCCCAAATATAGGCAGAGACAGGCAAATTAGAAAGTCCCGGTCGCGATCGCCGTGTGGAAGGAATCACAAGCTGGGGATGCGGTGCCATCGCGGCTTTCGCGCGCGCGCCAGGAATGCCATGCCCGGAATGGGTTTGCCACAGCAGTGCAGGGAAGGCCGATGGACGCCAAAACGGACGCCGAGACCGGGGCAGGCCAGACGCGCGCGCCTTACGGCGTGATCGGTCTCTGCCTCAGCCTTGTCACGGCGCTTGCCCTCACCGTGATCCTCATGGCGGCGGTGATCGGAGCTGTCTTTCTCGCCATGGCGGCGCTGCATGGCTGGGCTGGCGCGCGCGCCGCTTTGACGTCGCTCGTGGCGGCGCTGCAAGTGGACAACGAATTCAGCACGGCCCGGCTGGCGTTTGGCCTCTTCCTTTACGCCGCGGCGCTGGTGGCGCTGCTCCTCATCGCACGCTGGCGCGGCGGCGCGGATTGGCGCAGCCTTGTGGCGTGGCGGCCGCCGGCCTGGCCCCGGCGCGACAAGGTGCTATGGGGCATTGCCGCGTTCGGGCTCGTCTACGGCTTGGCCTCCAGCGCCGCGCTCGGCTATTTCTATCCGAAATCGGATAGCTGGCTCCTCGTTCCGCGCGATCATCTGAGCGCGGGCCTGCTGCTCGCGCTGGCGGTGGTGGGGGCGCCGCTCGTCGAGGAAACCTATTTCCGCGGCTGGATCTACACCAGCCTGAGGTTTCGCTTGGGGATGTGGCCGGCCATGGTGATTTCGGCACTTCTGTTCGGGCTGGCGCATTATGAGTCGACGCATCTTTATGCGCTGGCGGTCTTCCCGCTCGGCCTCGTTCTCGCCGCGCTGCGCGAGCGGACCGGCAGCACCAGGACCTCGATGCTGTTTCACGCGGCCAATAATCTCATCGCCTTCTTCAGCGCCGGCCTTTCCGGGAGCTAGCCATGCGCGCCTATCTCGATCTTCTTGAAACGATCCTCGCCCAAGGCGCGGAGAAGGCCGACCGCACCGGCACCGGCACCCTGTCGGTCTTCGGCCATCAGATGCGCTTCGACCTCGCCGAGGGCTTCCCGCTGGTGACGACGAAGCGGCTGCATCTGCGCTCGATCATCTATGAATTGCTGTGGTTCCTCAAAGGCGACACCAATATCGCTTATCTCAAGGAGCATGGCGTCGGCATTTGGGATGAATGGGCCGATGCGAAGGGCGATCTCGGCCCGGTCTATGGCAAGCAATGGCGCGCCTGGCCGGCGCCCGACGGACACACGATCGATCAGATCAGCGACGTGATCGCCGCGATCAAACGCGATCCGTTCTCGCGCCGTCTCATCGTTTCGGCCTGGAACCCGGCCGATCTGCCGGCTATGCATCTTGCGCCCTGCCATTGCCTGTTCCAATTCTATGTGGCCGAGGACAAGGATGGCGTGCGCCGGCTCTCCTGCCAGCTCTATCAGCGTTCGGCCGATGTCTTTCTCGGCGTGCCCTTCAACATCGCGAGCTATGCGCTGCTGACGCAGATGGTCGCGCATGTGACGGGCCTCGCGCCGGGCGATTTCGTGCATACGTTCGGCGATGCGCATCTTTATTTGAACCATATCGCGCAGGCGCGTCTCCAGCTCACGCGCGCGCCGCGCCCGCTGGCGCGGCTCAAGCTCAATCCCGATGTTAAATCGATCTTCGATTTCCGTTACGACGACATCGTGATCGAAGGCTATGCGCCGCACGAGTCGATCAAGGCCGATGTCGCGGTATGATGTTGGTGTCTTGTCGGATCTTGCTGGAAAGTGGTTCAGGATTACCGATGGGTTTGATCTAAATTCATGAACACGATCGATTCCAACAATTTAGCGCGGATTGGCGCGAGATAATCGGCTTCGTTTTTTCGCATCGCGCTCTAGGAGATTTCATATTCGTCGACTAGCTTGATCTTTGTGCATGATATTTCGCATGCTCGAGCCATAGGCAAGAGACGTTTCCATGTTGCGCACCCGCCTCGTACTCGCCGCCGCCCTTCTTTCGTCTTTGAGTTTCGCCTTTACCGCCGCGCAGGCACAGTCTCTGCCGGAAGACGTTGTCAACGCCCTGAACAAAGTCTGGGGCGTGCATCCTGGTTTCCGCGCCAATCATGCCAAGGGCATCGTCGGCCAGGGCACGTTCAAGGCGACGCCCGAAGCGGCAGCGCTGAGCAAGGCGGCGATCTTCTCGGGCGAGACGATCCCGGTGACGATCCGCTTCTCCGATAGCGGCGGCCTGCCGGATGTTCCCGACGGTTCGCCA
>JARLIV010000052.1 GCA_031291555.1 Methylovirgula sp.
GAGCGGAAAGAGGATAGCGCGAAGGCGCCGGCGAACAACCATTTCTCAAGCTTCGCCGATCACGGTTAGCACGTGATTAACCCGCCGACGACAAGAGTGCGGAAAATATCGCAAGGCATTCGTAACCGTCTCTTCAACCGTAAGGCGTAATGTTGTCAATAAGAGGCGCGGCCCAGACGGCGAGTTTTGCGTGGCAGCCAATATTTCTTTGCGCGACAGAAATTGCACGACGCAATTGGCCAGCGCCACGATCCGCGCGCAATTGCTGCAGCAATTGCAGAAGGAAATCCTCGAAGCCGTAGCGACCGGCTGGCCGCTTTCGCGCATTCTCACCCTGCTCTGCCAGCGCGCTGAAACGCTTTCGCCCGATGCCATTTGCTCGGTGCTGCGGGTGGATAGCGAAGCAAATTGCCTGCTTCCGCTGGCCGGCCCGAGTCTTCCGGACGAAGTCGTGCAAGCGACCAAGCATGTCCCGGTCGGTCCTGACGTTGGCTCCTGCGGCACGGCCGCCTATCGCGGCGAGCCAGTCGAAGTGACGGACATCGCCATAGATCCCCTCTGGAAGGATTATAGACACCTGTTTCTGCCGCACGGCTTGCGGGCCTGCTGGTCCAGTCCGATCAAAGGCTGCGATGGCAAGGTCTCGGGAACGTTTGCCTTCTATTATCGCGAGCCGCGCGGGCCAGACAGGCTCGATCGCGAGATCGTCGCAGCCTGCGTCAATCTCTGTGCGATCGCTCTCGATCATGACCGCGCGCAATCGCACATCCTGAAGCTCGCTTATCGCGACCAACAGACGGACCTGCCGAACCGCGCGGCCTTTCAACAACGCGCCCGCGAAATCCTCGATCAACTGCCAAAATCATACGGCCCGAGCCTCGCCGTGCACTATATCGATCTCGACGATTTCAAGGGCGTCAACGATACGCTCGGCCACGCCGTCGGCGATCAATTGTTAAGCGCCGTCGCCACTCGCCTGCGCGCTGTCTGCAAAAATGCTGAATTCGTCGCTCGGCTCGGCGGCGATGAGTTCGCCGTCCTGCAGTTTCCCGTCGCGAAGCTCGAGGAGATCGAGCGGCTCGCGCAAAGGCTTCTCTCCTGCTTCGCGCGGCCGTTCGAAGTCGAGGAACGTACGATTGCAACCTCGGCCAGTATCGGGATCGCGCGAGCGCCGACCGACAGCAACGATTTCAGCAATCTCCTGCGCCGCGCCGATGTCGCGCTCTATCGTGCAAAGGGCGCGGGACGCGCCAGGTACTGTCTGTTCGACGAAGAGATGGGTCAGCACATGCTCGCCCGCCGGGCGATGGAAAAAGACCTGCGCCAAGCCCTCGCCAAAGGCGAGATTACGCTGCATTTCCAGCCGATCGTACATCTGGCGACCGGCAAGACCACAAGCTTCGAAGCGCTGGCGCGCTGGATGGAGCCCAGCCGCGGCGCGGTCCCGCCGAGCGAATTCATCCCGATCGCCGAGGAAATCGGCATCATCGTCGAGTTCGGCAATTGGTTCTTGCGCCGCGCTTGCCGTGAAGCAGCGCGCTGGCCCGCTGACATCAAGGTTGCGGTGAATCTCTCGCCGCTGCAGCTCAGCCGCGACAACTTTATCCAGCAGGTCGAGGCGGCGCTTGCCGAAAGCCGCCTGCCGCCGGAGCGGCTGGAGCTTGAAATCACCGAGTCGGTGCCGTTAGTCGCGAACCCGGCCATACGCGAAGTGCTACGCGCCCTGAAAAACCGCGGCGTCGCCATTGCGCTCGACGATTTCGGCACGGGCTATTCGTCGCTTTCCTACCTGCGCTCTTTCCCCTTCGACCGGCTGAAGATCGATTATTCCTTCGTGCGCGAAATTCACGAGCACGAACAGACGATGGCGATCGTCAAAGCCGTGCTCGAGCTCGCCCGCAGCCTCAACGTCCATACGACCGCCGAAGGCATCGAGACCGAGCCGCAACGGATCTGGCTGCGGGCGCAGGGCTGCTCCGAAGGACAGGGTTATCTCTTCAACCCGCCGATGCCGGCCGAGAAGATCGCAGATTTTCTCGCTGACGAGCGCAGGCGATCAGCCGGCAGCACGCGCATCGCATCTCTGCCGCGGCTGAAGGCTATGTCCTAGCCTGCCCAGGCCTTGAGCGCGGCGCGGCCGGCATAGCGTGCCTGGTTGCCGAGCTCTTCCTCGATGCGGATCAGCTGATTGTATTTGGCGAGCCGGTCGGAGCGCGCGAGCGAGCCGGTCTTGATCTGCCCGCAATTGGTAGCGACCGCGAGATCGGCGATGGTCGAATCCTCCGTCTCGCCGGAGCGATGCGACATGACAGCCGTATAGCCCGCCCGCTGCGCCAGATCGACAGCGGCGAGCGTTTCGGTCAGCGTGCCGATCTGGTTGACCTTGATAAGGATCGAATTGCCGATCCCCTGCGCAATTCCTCTGCCGAGCCGCTCGACATTGGTGACAAATATGTCGTCGCCGACGAGCTGGATTTTCTCGCCGAGAAGATCGGTCAGGATTTTCCAGCCCTGCCAATCTTCTTCCGACATGCCGTCCTCGATCGTCGCAATCGGATAGGCGCCGGCAAGCTTGGCGAGATATTGCGCCTGCTCCTCGATCGTGCGGATCTTGCCTTCGCCCTCATAGCGATAGGCGCCGTCGCGGAAGAATTCGGTCGCGGCACAATCGAGGCCGAGTGCGATGTCCTCGCCGGGCTTGAAGCCTGCCTGCTCGATCGCCTTGAGGCAGAAATCGAGCGCCGCTTCCGCCGACGGCAGATTGGGCGCGAAGCCGCCTTCATCGCCGACACTGGTGTTGAGCCCTGCCTTCTTCAGCGCGCTCTTCAGCACCTGGAAGATTTCGGCGCCCCAGCGCACCGCTTCCTTCACCGACGGCGCGGCGAAAGGCAGGATCATGAATTCCTGGAAATCGATCGGATTGTCGGCATGGACGCCGCCGTTGAGGATGTTCATCATCGGCACCGGCAGGACGCGCGCCTGCGTGCCGCCGACATAGCGGAATAGCGGCAGGCCGCTGACATCGGCCGCCGCTTTGGCGACAGCCAGCGAAACGCCCAGGATGGCATTGGCACCGAGGCGCGACTTGTTGGGCGTGCCGTCGAGCGCGATCATCGCTTCGTCGATCGCCACCTGATCCTCGGCGTCGAGCCCGGCCAGAGCATCGAAAATGTCGCGATTGACAGATTCGACCGCTTTCAGCACGCCCTTGCCGCCAAAGCGCGTCTTGTCGCCATCGCGCAGCTCGACCGCCTCATGCGTGCCGGTGGACGCGCCCGAGGGGACCGCCGCGCGGCCGAACGAGCCATCTTCCAGGGTCACGTCAACTTCGACCGTGGGATTGCCGCGGCTATCCAGAATTTCGCGGCCAGCAATATCGACGATCGCGGTCATAAATCATCCTTTCGGCGGGTTTCCTCGTTTGGCGGCGGTTTCTACGACGAACAGGACGCAGAAAAAAGGGGGCAGATCACAGGAGCCGCCGGAAGGACGATATGACGCTTATTACGAAGGAAATTAGACGGGTGGCGGATTGCGCTCGGTGAAGACGGAGCGCTGATGCCAATAGGGATAGATCAGTGGGCGCTCGCTGGCGGCATCAAGCTTCTCCACCTGCTCCGGCGTCAGCGACCAGCCGACAGCGCCAAGGTTCTGCTTCAATTGCTCTTCGTTGCGGGCGCCGATGATGACACTCGCGACCGTCGGGCGCTGCAGCAGCCAGTTCAGGGCGATCTGCGGCACGCTCTTGCCGGTCTCCTTGGCAATTTCGTCCAGCGCATCGACGACCTTGTAAAGATGTTCGTCATCGACCTGCGGCCCGATGTCGGCGGTTTTGTGCAGCCGGCTCGTTTCCGGCAGCGGTTGGCCGCGGCGGATTTTTCCGGTGAGCCGCCCCCAGCCGAGCGGACTCCACACCAGCGCACCGACTTTCTGGTCGAGCCCGAGCGGCATCAGCTCCCATTCATATTCGCGGCCGATCAGCGAATAATAGGCTTGGTGCGCGATATGCCGCGGCAGATTGTAGCGATCGGCGATCGCCAGCGACTTCATCAGGTGCCAGCCGGAGAAATTCGAGCAGCCGATATAGCGGATCTTGCCGGCGCGGATGAAATCATCGAGCGTCGAGAGCACTTCCTCGATCGGCGTCAGAGCATCGAAGCCGTGAAGCTGGAAAAGATCGATGTAATCGGTCTTGAGCCGCTTCAGCGAGCCTTCGATCGCCTGGATGAGATGGAAGCGCGACGAGCCAACGTCATTGGGCCCCTGGCCGGAACGGAAAGTGGCCTTGGTCGAGATCAGCACCTGGTCGCGGCGGCCCTTGATGGCCTCGCCCAGCACCTCCTCGGCCGCGCCAGCGGAGTAGATATCGGCGCTGTCAAAAAGGGTGAGGCCGGCCTCGAGGCAGATGTCGATGAGCCGGGTCGCCTCCTTGACGTCGCTCGATCCCCAGGCGGCGAAGAGCTCGCCCTTGCCGCCGAACGTGCCGGTGCCGAAACTCAGGACCGGAACCTTGAATCCCGAGCCGCCAAGCTGACGATATTCCATATTCCCCTCGCTCGTCTGAGATGCCTTTCAGGCATATGGGGCTTCGCCGTTGCCGAATGACCAGTTCTCTTTCTTCACTTCTACGAGATTGATCATCACGTCCTCCCGCCGCAGGCCCACGCTCGCTTGGAGGCCATCGGCGACGGCCTTGTAGAAGGCGCGCTTCTGGTCGGTCGTACGGCCCTCGTTGAGCGTGATCTGGATGATCAGGGCCTCCGGCGAGCGCGCGATATTGAGATAATTCGGATCGATCGAAAGATCGTCCGGCCCACGTTCCGCAAAAATCTGGAAGCGATCCCCCTCCGGCACATTGAGCGTGGCGCGCATCGCCGCGAAAATCGCATCGCCGATGGCGCGCTTGTAATCGGCCGGCTTGCCGCGCGGGAGATCGACGCGAACGAGAGGCATGACCCTTCCCCTGCAATTGATGAGTTAAGCGCCGCTTTCGCGGGCATGGCGCGTCTCGTAGACCTTGAGATGCGCGTCGGCAATGCGCAGCGTCGGGCTCGGCAGATCGCCGCCCCGGCGCAGCAGATCGCTCACGATATGATGCGCCTCGGTGCGCTGGCCGCGCTCAATGTCGCGCAGCATCGACGGCTTGAAGTCGGAACCAACCTCGGTCAGCATCGCCTCGCCTGCCTGCATCGCCTTAGGGCTCTGCGGAAAATTCTGCCGCGCCGCGATCGCCGCGCATTCCTGCAAGAGCGCCGTTCCATAAGAGCCGGCCCCCGCCGCAATGATATCGCCGACCCCCGCCCGCATCAGACCGCCGAGGCTCGCGGCTGCAGCGATGAAGACCCATTTGCTCCACATTTCGGCAAGGATCTTGTCGCTCGCCTGCGCATCGAAGCCGCAGGAGCCGAGCGTATCGGCCAAAGCCGTGATGCGCGGGCTCCGCGTGCCGTCCTGCTCGCCAAAGCTGATGGAATGAAAGCCGCTCAGGTGATGCACGCGTCCCTCATCGTCGAGCGTCGCGGAAATCTTGCTCAATCCACCGAGCACATGCTCGGCGCCGAAATGCGACGCCAGAATGTCGAGATGCAGCAGGCCGTTGAGCACCGGCAGGATCGTCGTTTCCGGACCGACGGCCGGCGCGAACGACTTGATCGCATCGGTGAGATCGAAGGCCTTGCAACTCAAGAGAATGAGATCGTAATGGCCCGCGAGCTTGTCGGCAGTCACCATGGGCGGATCGGCGATCTGCAAGCTGCCCTTGAGGCTGACGATCTCAAGCCCGTGCGCGGCAAGCTGCGCCGCCCGGCGCGGCCGGACGAGAAAGGTCACATCCCGGCCCGCCGCCAGAAGCCGGCCCCCGAAATAACCGCCGAGCGCGCCGGCCCCGATCACAAGAATCCGCATCCACCCACTCCAAAGCGCTTCCTTTAAGCATTTTTGGCTGGGCCGCGCTAACTGATGGCGATCAATATCCCGTTGACAAACGTGCATATGCTCTTATGTCCAGGGAATCGCAGCTTTTCGGGATTCGCAATGCCGACTGACCCCAACGCGGCGCCCCCCTGCAACTGCCTGGCGGTGCGCCAGGCCGCCCGCCGCGTCACCCAATTCTATGACCGATTCCTCGCGCCCTCGGCGCTGCGGACGACGCAATTCTCGATCCTCAGCCGCCTCAACCGGTCGGGCCCGATGAGCATTCACGCCTTGGCCGAGGCCATGGTGATGGACCGCACGACGCTCGGCCGCAATATCCTGCCGCTCGAGCGCGAGGGGCTGGTTGGCGTCGAGCAAAGCACCGAGGATCGCCGCAGTAAAAATCTAAAGGTGACGCCGGAGGGCCTGGCACGGCTGAAGGAAGCCACCGCCGGATGGAAGCGAGCGCAGAGCGCGTTTGAAGGGGCGTTCGGCGCCGAGCGCGCCGCCGCGCTGCGGGCCGTCCTGCACGATGTCGCGACCCTCGATCTGGACGAGGCAGGCGCTTAACGCCGGCGTGGCAGAGGCCATGAGCGCGCGCTATAAGCCCGCATGAGCAAAAAACCCAACGCCGCACCGCGGCTCAAACCCAGTGTCGCGCCGCGGCTCCTCGGCCGCCAGGCCGCCCTGCCCGCTTCCCCCGATGAAGCGAAGCTCGACCGCGTACCCAATCCGCATCCCGACGTGGATTATGTCGCCCGCTTCTCGGCGCCGGAGTTCACCTCGCTTTGCCCGGTGACAGGCCAGCCGGATTTCGCCCATCTCGTCATCGATTACGTACCGGACCGCTGGCTCGTCGAATCGAAGTCGTTGAAGCTTTATCTCGGCGCCTTCCGCAATCACGGCGCCTTCCACGAGGATTGCACGATCCGGATCGGCAAGGACCTTGTCGCGCTACTCAAGCCGCGCTGGCTGCGCATCGGCGGCTATTTCTATCCGCGCGGCGGCATCCCGATCGACGTCTTCTGGCAAACCGGCAAATTGCCCGCCGGCGTTTGGGTGCCGGATCAGGGGGTCGCGGCCTACCGCGGGCGTGGATAGGCGCCTCAGCGTCCGGAGAAGGGCGGGTCCCACTCGCTGTCGATCAGCGCCTTGAAGACCGTGCGATTTCCGAGATATTCGCCGGGCGCGACATAGAAATAGCCTGGGGCATAAACACCGGGTGCCGGATAATAGCCCGGCGGCGGAGCGTAATAATAGCCCGGACCGCCAGCATAATAGTGATGATGATAATGATGATGGACCACATGCACGTAATGATGATGGACGTGCGTGTGTGTCGTTGTGGCCGCTTGCGACGGCGTCCACGCAAAAGCTAGCGCCGATGCGGCCAGAGCAGACAAAAAGAGTTTCATCAAATCGCCTTTCGTCAACGGCGCGGTCCGACACCGCTTCATCCTATCATGTAGGCGCGTAAAACCGCAAAAACCAGTCACAAGCCTTTTGCCAGCCGGTCGAAGCCCGAAAGCTCGCACAGCAAGGTTTCCAAAGCTTTGAGCGGGATCATATTCGCCCCGTCCGATGGCGCCCGGTCGGGATCCTGGTGCGTTTCCAGGAACAGCCCGGAGACGCCGACTGCCATCGCCGCGCGCGCCAGAGCGGGCACGAAGCGCCGCTCTCCTCCCGAGGCGCCACGCTGCCCGCCAGGCGCCTGCACGCTATGCGTTGCATCGAAAATGACTGGCGCGCCCGTCGTCTCGGCCAAAATCGGCAAGGCGCGCATGTCCACGACGAGCGCGTTATAGCCGAAGCTCGTGCCGCGCTCGGTGACGAGAACGTTCGGATTACCTGCGGCGCGGACCTTCTCGACCGCGTAAACCATATCCCATGGCGCCAGAAACTGACCCTTCTTAATGTTAACCGGCTTGCCGGTAGCGGCGGCGGCGACGAGCAGATCGGTCTGGCGGCTGAGGAAGGCCGGGATTTGAATCAAATCCGCGGCTTCGGCCACCGCCGCGCAATGCTGCGCCTCATGCACATCGGTCGTCACCGCAAGCCCAAGCGTCTCGCGAATTTCGGCGAAGATCGGCAAAGCCGCCGCAAGCCCGAGCCCGCGCGCTGATGATCCCGCCGTGCGATTGGCCTTGTCGAACGAGGTCTTGAAGACGAGACCGAGACCAAGACGCCCGGTGATCTCCTTCAGCGCCGCCGCCATCTCCAGCGCATGGGCGCGGCTCTCCAGGGCGCAAGGCCCGGCAATCAGCACGAAGGGCAGCGCTGCGCCGAAGGCGACGGCCGTTCGGGCTTGGCCGATGGTGACGTTTTCTGTTTCCAATTGAGTCTCAGTTCGGCTTGCCGCTGAGGCATCCCAGCCCGACAAGCGTGTCGTGCACGGCTTTTTCGAGCGGCGTTGCAGGCATGCCAGCTCCCAGGAAAGCCCTGAGCTTGCTGCCATCCAGAGAAAT
This sequence comes from Methylovirgula sp., assembly GCA_031291555.1. Taxonomy (GTDB): domain Bacteria; phylum Pseudomonadota; class Alphaproteobacteria; order Rhizobiales; family Beijerinckiaceae; genus Methylovirgula. The sequence goes on from JARLIV010000052.1 coordinate 8,379, forward strand.
CGGTTCGCTCCAGAGATAGCGCATTTCGGCTATTTCTTTGAACAGGCGGACAAAGGGCTGCAAGCCGACGACCAAAAACCAGGGGAATGGCCAGACGTGCAAGCGCGGGTTGCCGACGGCCGTGCGGATCGCCGCCGCCATTTCACCCGCGGCCAGTTGATGGCCGGGGAAATGAAACACCTCGAAAGCTTCAAGATCGCCCGGGCGATCGACCAGAAGCGCAATGGTCTCCGCGAGGTCCGGCAGATAGGCCCAAGCGCGACCGACGCCGCGCCGAGCCGGATCGACGATCCGCCGCACCGGCTTGGCTCGCTCGATCATCACCGCGGAAAGATAGCTGCTGCTTGTCGTCATCGGGCCGAAGAAATCGCCGGCGCGTACGATCAGGGCTGGCGCGCCCTGCGTTGCTGCCGCCTGCAGCCTTTTCTCCATCTCGACTCTGATTGCGCCCTTGCGGGTCAGCGGGTGCTGCGGCGAATCTTCGCGCAAGACCGGAAAGGCGTCAGGGCCGAAATTATAGATGTTTCCAGTCAGCACGATCCGCGCGCCATTCGCCTTTGCGGCGGCAATCGTATTGTCGAGCATGGGCAACGACAGTTTGTCCCAATCGCGATAGCCGGGTGGATTGGCGGCATGAACGATGAGAGACGCATCCTGCGCCGCACGCCGGACATCGGCGGCATTCATGGCATCGCCGCTAATCCATTGGAGCGCAGCATTGGCGGGCGGCGACCGGCGCGTGAGGCCGCGGATTATCCAGCCATGGCGCGCTAAGGCGGCGGCTGTTTCTCCGCCGATGCCACCGCTCGCGCCGATCACTAGGGCAATTTTATCGGCCATGCCGTTAAACCAGCCGGCTCTGCTCAACGGCCGCGGCGATGAAGCTCGCGAACAGCGGATGCGGCTCGAACGGCCGCGATTTCAGCTCGGGATGATATTGCACGCCGATGAACCAGGGATGGTTCTCGAGTTCGATCGTCTCCGGCAGCAGACCGTCCGGCGACAAACCGGCAAAGATCATCCCCTTGTCTTCGAGCTGATCGCGATAGGTCATGTTGACCTCATAGCGATGGCGATGGCGCTCGGAGATTTCGGTTTCGCCGTAGATGCCGGCGATCTTCGATCCGGGCCTGAGGCAGGCCGGATAGGCGCCGAGCCGCATCGTGCCGCCGAGATCGCCTTCCATCGCGCGCATCTGCAATTCATTGCCGCGCATCCATTCCGTCATCAGCCCGACGATCGGCTGGTCCGTCGGCCCGAACTCCGTCGAATTCGCATCGCCAATGCCGGCGAGCGAGCGCGCCGCCTCGATCACCGCCATCTGCATTCCGAAGCAGATGCCGAAATAAGGCACCTTGCGCTCGCGGGCGAAACGCGCCGCGAGAATCTTGCCCTCGGCGCCGCGATGGCCGAAGCCACCGGGCACGAGAATGCCGTCGACACGCTCAAGCCGCGGCGCAGGATCCGAACTCTCGAAGGCCTCGGACTCGATCCAATCGAGCTGCACCTTGACGCGATTGGCCATGCCGCCATGCGCCAAGGCTTCGATCAGCGATTTATAGGCATCCTTCATCCCCGTATATTTGCCGACGATGGCGATCGTCACCTCGCCCTCGGGGTTGTGGATGCGCGCCGTCACCGCGTTCCAGCGGCTCATGTCCGGCTTTGGCGCGGGCTCGATGCCGAAGGCGGCAAGCACCTCCTGGTCGAGCCCCGCAGCGTGATAGGCGGCGGGCACATCGTAGACCGAGGCGACATCCTTGGCCTCGATCACCGCGCTTTCGCGGACATTGCAGAAAAGCCCGATCTTGCGCCGCTCCTCGCGCGGAATCTCGCGGTCGGTACGACAGAGAATAATCTGCGGCTGGATGCCGATCGAGCGCAGCTCCTTCACCGAATGCTGCGTCGGTTTGGTCTTCAATTCCCCGGCGCTCGGAATATAGGGCATGAGCGTCAGATGGATATAGATCGCATGCTGGCGCGGCAGATCGTTGCCGAGCTGGCGGATCGCTTCGAGAAACGGCAGGCCCTCAATATCGCCCACCGTGCCGCCGATCTCGACGAGAACGAAGTCCGCGCCCTCATTGCCGCGCAGGACGAATTCTTTAATCTCGTTGGTGACGTGCGGGATCACCTGGACCGTCGCCCCGAGATAATCGCCGCGAC
>JARLIV010000006.1 GCA_031291555.1 Methylovirgula sp.
CAACACGGTCGCGATCATCGTCTTCCTGTTCGCGCGCGCGGTGCTTTGGCCGCAGACGCTCGCCATGCTGGCGGGCTCGCTCATCGGCGGTTTCGGCGGGGCGCGGCTCGGCCGCGTCACGCCGGCGCATGTCGCTCGCGTGGTGACGCTTTGCATCACGGTCGCGATCACCTGCGCCTTCTTCGCCAAGACCTATTGGCATCGTTAGAGAGGCTCACGCCATTCTTGACAGGCGCGCGGGATCGGTCGAGAAGCCCTGCATTGCCATATTCGCGGGAATATAGCATTGCAGGATTTCCTCGGCCCGGACGATTGGACAGCCGTTTTTCTGTCGCTGCGGATTGCCATCGTCGCGCTCGCGGGCAGTCTGCCGTTCGGCATTCTCGTCGCCTATGCTTTGGCGCGCTGGCATTTTCCCGGCAAGACGCTGGTCACGGCGCTCGTCTATCTGCCGCTGGTGATTCCGCCGGTCGTCACCGGCTATATGCTGCTCATCGCGTTCGGGCGGCGCGGCATTTTTGGCCAGGCGCTGGCCGATCTCGGCATCGTGCTCTCGTTCCGCTGGACCGGCGCGGCGCTGGCCTGCGCGATCATGGGCTTTCCGCTCATGGTGCGGGCGATCCGGCTGTCGTTCGAAGCCATCGACCCAAATCTCGAAAAGGCGGCGAGCTCGCTGGGCGCCAATCCCTTTTTCCGCTTCTTCCTCGTCAGCCTGCCTCTGGCATTGCCGGGCATCGTCGTCGGGGCGACCTTGTCCTTCGCCCGCGCGCTCGGCGAATTCGGCGCCACCATCACCTTCGTCTCCAACATTCCGGGTGAGACGCAGACGATCTCCACCCTGATCTATACCTACACGCAAGAGCCGGGCGGCGATGCCAGCGCACTGCGGCTCACGCTGGTCTCGCTCGCGATCGCCTTCATCGCGATCATCGCCTCGGAGATCATCCAGGCGCGCGGCGAGAAACGTCTGGCGGGTGGCGGATGATCGATGTCGATGTCGCCCGCCAGGTCGGCGGCTTCAACCTCAAAGTCGCCTTCAGCAACGCCGACGGCATCACCGCGCTTTTCGGCCGTTCGGGCTCGGGAAAATCGCTGACGATCGGCCTTATCGGCGGTCTCGACCGGCCGGACCGGGGCCGTGTCATTCTCGACGGCCGGACTTTGGTCGATACGCAGAAGCGGATTTTCGTTCCGGCCTATCGCCGCCGCATCGGTATCGTCTTTCAGGATTCGCGCCTCTTTCCGCATTTGGGCGTGCGGCAAAATCTTCTCTTCGGCCGCTGGTTCGCGCCGCGCGCCGCGCGCGCCATCAGCTTCGATGGCGTGGTCGGAACCTTAGGGATCGGCCATCTTCTTGGCCGCGCGCCGGCGAAACTTTCCGGCGGCGAGCGTCAGCGCGTGGCCATCGGCCGCGCCTTGCTGTCATGCCCGAAGCTCTTGTTGTTGGATGAGCCGCTTGCCGCGCTCGATGCGCAGCGGCGGAGTGAAATTCTACCGTTGATCGAGCGCCTGCGCGACGAATTCAAAATCCCGATCGTCTACGTCTCGCACGATATCGAGGAAGTTTCGCGCCTGGCGAGCCGCGTCGTCGTCCTTGAGCGCGGGCAGGTCGTCGCGATCGGCGATCCAGCGGAGGTTTTGCCCATGGCCTTTGCGGAGGATGCACGCACCGAGCGCGCCAGCGTGCTTGCCATGCGCGTCGGCGCGCGGGACGAGGCCTATGGGCTGACGGAGCTGGTTCACCCTGCGGGCGCGATCTGGCTCGCCGGCGCGCATGGCGCGCCGGGCACGCGCCTGTACGTCGTCGTCAAGGCGACGGATGTCACCTTGTCCACCGTGCCGCCAGAGGGCCTCAGCATTCAAGGCGCCCTGAAGGGCCGGCTGGCCGAGGTCGAGGCCTTGGGCCCGCTCGCAGTCGCGCATATTTCGCTTGACGGGGACGGCACATTGCTGGCCATGACAACACGGCGGGCGCTGGACCGGCTCGGTGTGAAGCCCGGCCAGGCAATTTTCGCGCTGGTCAAGACCGCCGCGCTCGACGAAAGGTTCGTCGGCGGGGCATGATGGCGCCGGGCTTGGCCGTCGCCGCCAGCCACGAGCATCCCGCTTTCATGTAGTCACCTGAAAGCGGATAAGATGCTCGAGATTTATAAAGGTGGAGCATCGCCTTTCGCCAAAACCGTACACACTTTTGCGCGCGATGCTCTGGAGTGCGGAGATGTCTGCAATGCCACCGAAGCCGGTCACCGCGGCGGTTCTCGTCATCGGCGACGAAATTCTGAGCGGCCGGACCAAGGACAAGAATGTCGGCTTCATCGCCGATTTTCTGACCGAGCGGGGTATCGATCTGTGCGAAGTACGCGTCGTGCCCGACGTGATCGACGAGATCGTCGCCGCGCTCAATGCACTGCGCCACCGCTATTCCTATGTGTTCACCACCGGCGGTATCGGCCCGACGCATGACGACGTGACGGCCGAGGCGGTCGGCGCCGCCTTCGGCCTGCCTGTCGTCGAGAATCCGCAGGCGATCGAGCTTCTGCTGCAAAGGATCAAGCCCGAGGATCTCAATGCTGCGCGGCGGCGCATGGCGCATATGCCGGTCGGGGCGGCGCTTATCGAGAATTCCGTGTCCAAGGCGCCGGGGTTCAAGATCGGCAATGTCATAGTCATGGCTGGCGTGCCGATGATCATGCAGGCGATGCTGGCTGCCGTCGCGCCGAGCCTCGAGACGGGGGCGCGCACGCTCGCCAAGAGCATTACGGTCGGCAATATTCCTGAGGGCACGTATGCGGCCGATCTCGCGGCCATCGCGGCGCAGAATCCGGAGCTTGCGATCGGCTCCTATCCATCAGTCGTCAACGGCCAATTCGCCAATGAGATCGTGGTGCGCGGCAAGGACGCTGATAGCATCGCCGCCGCCGTCGCGGCGATCGAAAGGGTGATCGCCGATCTGCGCGCGACAGGCAAGGACAAGTTCACGTTCAGATGACCGACAGTCCGCAAAAGACCTTTCATGTCTCCTGGGATCAGTTCCATCGCGATGCCCGGGCGCTCGCCTGGCGGCTCGCCGAAATGGCGCCGTTTTCGGTCGTGGTCGGCATCGCCCGCGGCGGCCTCGTGCCGGCCGCGATCGTCGCACGCGAACTCGATCTGCGGATTGTCGAGTCGATTTCGGTCGCCAGCTACGATCATACGGTTCAGCAAGGGGTGCCGAAAATCGTCAAGCCCATTTTGCCGGAGATCGCGGCGGGGCAGGGCGCGGGCGTGCTTGTCATCGATGACCTGGTCGATACCGGCGCGACGGCCCGCGTCGTGCGCGAACTCTTGCCCAAGGCGCATTTCGCGACCGTCTATGCCAAGCCGCTCGGCCGGCCGCATGTCGATACGTTCATGACCGAGGTTTCGCAGGACACCTGGATTCACTTCCCGTGGGATCTCGGCCTCGCCTTTCAGGCGCCGATCGCGGGCGGGAAAGGCTAGCTTGTCTACGGCGCGGGGCGGCTTTATGCCGGGTACTATGCGGGCGTGGCGGAATTGGTAGACGCAAAGGACTTAAAATCCTTCGGCTCGAAAGAGCCGTGCCGGTTCGATCCCGGCCGCCCGCACCAAGCGACCTCGTCTCACTGATCCTTCGGCGTGGCCTTGTCCAGGCTCGGCTCGACGTGGAAGCCGATATCGATCTGGCCGGCGTTTTCAAAGCCGAGCGTCGCGTGGATGATATCGCCCGCCTTCACGGGATGGTGGATGTTGAGGAAGATCACGTGGTCGCCGCCGGGGGCGAGGTTCACCGTGGCGCCGGCTGGAATCTCGATTCCGTTCTGCAAGACGTTTGTCTGCTCCGTCCCGTTCACCGTCTTCGTCTCGTGCAGCTCGCTCTTGTCGGAAATATCCGAATCGACCGAGACGAGCCGGTCCGGCACGCTGCCTTCATTGATGATCGAGAGATAGCCCGCGACGTCCTTCGCGCCCGGCGCTGTCGGCCGGGTGAAGGCGCCCTCGATGAACAGAGTGCCGATGCTGACATTGGGCGAATCCTCGGCGGCGACCGCCGCGGGTAGCGCGAGGGCGGCGGCGAAGAGGGCCAGGAGGGCAGAGCCGGCGAGGGAAATTTTCAAGTTTCGCTCCGTTCGTTCGTTGCGGGCCGGCGTGCTGTCGTAGCCGGATCGGCCCGGTCTTAGCCTCCGTAGAACGAAGGTTTTGCGTTTTTCTCGTGGCGGGCTGGGTGAGCCCAAGTGGTGGCGTGATCTAGTCCTGAAGTTCGCGATAATAGCGCGAAATCCGCTCAAACCAATCATGCCGCGCTTGCAGATGCGCCATGCCGCGGCTTCGTTCGGGCAATTGCAGAGTCGCGATCAGCTCTTCGATCTCACGCCGGGCGGCAAGCTGCGAGGCGGAGAGGCTGTTGCTGCGCATTGCCTCCTCGATCGGATCGAGCGCGGTGAGGCCGATCGGGAAAAGCTCCCGGAAGATCACGCGGTCGTGAAGCCCATTGGCCGGGCGGAACTTCAATTGCGGCGCGAGGCGCGACAGGCTCCCGGCGATCTGCTTGGCATTGTTGGATTGGACCGAGGCCATGCGGTTGCGCACAATGATCCAATCGATGATCCCCTGGTCCACCATCTTGCGCTTGCGCCGAGCCTCAAGCACGAGATCGGCATATTGCGCGACCTGTCCGCGCTGCGTGCGGTCGTGATGCACGCGCGAGAACACATCGACGTCGATGAAGGAATCGTTCACCGGCGAGACGAGCGTGTCGGCGAGAGAATGTGCCAGCCGCATCAGGTAGGAATCGCTCGCCGGCGTATCGATCACCACGAATTCGTATTCGTGCTCGACTTCGGCGATCGCCGTTGCGAAAGCGCCGAACTCCCAGGTTTCGTTGTCGCGCACATTGTCGGAATTGCCGCGGTCGAGCGCGTGGTGACGCGGCAGCTCGACATTCCATGGTGCGTTCGCCGCCCAAGAGGCGCGATTTTCGAAGAAGCGCGTCAATGTCTGCTGGCGTGTGTCGAGATCAATGGTGGCGACGCGAAAACCCGCCTTCAGCAACGCCACGCTGATATGGATCGATAGAGTCGATTTGCCGGTGCCGCCCTTTTCATTGGCGACGACGATGACATGCGCGCTGCGCAATTCCGGCGGGTCGATCTCAGGCATCGCGGCTTGCGCGTTCATTTCCCAATCCGCATGAAGTGACGGACATGTTCAATCTTCTTAGTATTATGCATGGCGGGCGAAGGTCGCGGTGCAGGGGCAGAATGCCATGGCCGGGCCTGTTTGTCTCGGCTCATCTCGGCGGATTTGCCTCTGTCGCGCTGCTGTTCCACGCCGGTTTGGCGCCATAGAGCCAATCATAGCGTCGAAGCAGGCGCGCCGGACCGAGGATGCACAGCGCGGCGTCGCGGGCGCGCGAGGCAGGCCAGCGCAGATGGTAGCGGCGGCCCTGCAGGCGCGATTCGCTTTGTACTCGCGCCGCGCGCGCTGTACGCGCCGCGCTGTAAGCAGCGAGTGCTTCCGGAATATCGCAGCCAGGCACAAGCTGAGCAGCGAGCGTGGCAGCATCCTCGATAGCTTGAGCGGCACCTTGCGCGAGAAATGGGACCATCGCGTGCGCGGCATCGCCGAGCAGAGCGACGCGGCCGTTGTTCCACTGCGCTGGCGTCTTGCGCTCGACCAAGGGCCAAAGGCGCCAATCGCCAGCCGCGGCGATGAGATCGCGCACCGGCGCGGCCCAGCGTGCAAAACGCGCCGTGATGAAGGCAGGATCGCCCGGCTGCGACCAGAGATCGGCTTTATCGTCGAGCGGCCATACGGCATCGATGACCGCGACGACATTGACGACGGAGCCGCCGCGCAGCGGGTAATGCACGAGATGCGCGCCGGAACCGAGCCATAGGGCGCTCTCCGGCGCACGCAATGCGGCGGCGACGCGATCGGCGGGGACAAGCGCGCGCCAGGCGACATAATGCGCGAGCTTGGGCAGATCATCCGCTTTGCCTTGCAGGGCTGCGTTGCGCGCGCGCACGAAGGAGCGCACGCCATCGGCGCCGATCAGGCAGTCGGCCGAGAAGCTGACGCGCATCGGGCCGCGCAAGGCAGCGACGGTCACGCCGCGCGATGTCTGATCGAAGCCGGCGAGCGCGGTCTGCGGATGAAAGGCGACGCTGGGCTCCGCAAGGGCGGCCTCGCGCAAGACGCGGATAAGGTCGGCGCGATGCACATCGAGATAGGGCGCCCCCCAGCGGCTTTCGGCATCGGTCAACGGCAGCCGTGCAAGCGTTGCGCCGTCACTTGCGCGGCGGATGTGAATGGCTTCGGGCGCGAGGCCGGCTTCGATCAGTTTCGGCAATAGGCCGAGATCGCGCAGGATCGCGCTGGCGTTGGGGGAGATCTGCAACCCCGCGCCGATATCCTCATGGCCGTCGCGGCGCTCGATGAGGGTGATGCGCCAGCCGCGCCGCGCCAGAGCTAACGCCGCCGTGAGCCCGCCGATCCCGGCCCCGGCGATGAGGGCGTGCGGCGGCTCAGACAATGGCGTCAGGCTGCCGCCGCCTTCTCAATGGGAAAGGCGCATTCCGGCGGCTCACAGGCGCCGGGCGCAAGGCTCGCGTCATGGACATAATGGGTCGAGCAATAGGGGCAGATCGCGTCGGACGCATCGCCCATATCGATGAAAACATGCGGATGATCAAAGGGCGGCAGCGCGCCGGTGCACATGAATTCCTTGGCGCCGATGCGGATACGCGCTACGCCGGGCTGGTTATGAAAATGCGGGGTGCCGTGGTTCGCCATCGGAAAATTCCAACTCGCCAATGCATAAATCGGCGTGTTCTGATCGGAAAGGTCATGCAACTTTTCCGCAACACGCTCTAGCTCGCCCTGATTTATTCGAATAGAGCTTCGAGGTCTACAGGGCGGGCGGCCGGACCGGGCCAACCAGGCAACTATCCTTGCGACAGATGCAGGAATTTTCGTCTCAGGGCGTTCGGATCGCCTATATCGACGCACCACCGGGAAACGGCGAGAGCGGCCGCCCGGTTCTGCTCATCCACGGTTTCGCCTCGAACCACGCTGTGAACTGGGTTTTGCCCCAGTGGCTGAAGACGCTGAACGGCGCCGGCCGCCGCGTCGTGGCCTTCGACAATCGCGGCCACGGCCGCAGCGGGAAGCCATATCAGCCCGGCGATTACACGCTCGACCTGATGGCGGCGGACGCCCGCAATCTGCTCGATCACCTCGGCATTCCCGTGGCCGACATCATCGGTTATTCGCTTGGCGCGCGGATCGCCGCCGCTTTCGCGCTCGCCTATCCCCAGCGGGCGAACGCCTTCGTCTTCGGCGGCCTCGGCAGCAAGCTCTTCGAGACGGCGGGGCTCGGCGAGGCCATCGCCGAAGCGCTCGAGGCGCCCTCCGCCGCCAGCTTGGGCGAGGGGCTCGGCAAGACCTTCCGCCTCTTCGCCGAGACGACAAAAAGCGATCTCAAAGCTCTCGCCGCCTGCGCCCGCGGCGCGCGGCGGAAATTCACCCGCGCCGAGCTTGCGGCAATCACCGCGCCGGTCCTCGTCGCCGCCGGTACTAGGGACGATATCGCCGGCGATCCGCAGCTGCTCGCCGCGATTCTGCCAGCCGGGACGGCGCTGGCGATTCCCGACCGCGACCACAACGGCAGCGTCGGCGATGCCGCCTTCAAGAAGGCCGCTGTCGCCTTCCTCGATCGCTGGGCTTGAAGCGAAATCAGGTTGATTCGACTTAAACGCATCGCGATCTAGGACGAAAAGCCGGTCCCGCGCGGAGCCAGGGGCGCGCGAAGCTGCTGCAAACCTTCGGGAAAGCGTGCTAGAAGGGATAAATTTTCTTCGGAGGTCCGGGTGAGTTTGGTAAAATCGTCCTTGGCCAGCGCGAGCCGCGAGAGGCAGGGCACGGTCTTCGACCGCATCCGCCAAGAGGCGGAAGATCTGGTCAGCCGCGACCTGAGCATCGGCGGCTGGGTCCGGTCGGTCGTGCTCGACCAGCCGAGCCTCGAAGCCGCAATCATTTATCACATCGCTTCGCGGCTCGGCGATACGACGATCTCGATCGAGCAAATCCGCCAGACCTACGCCGATATCGTCGCCCGTGATGCTTCGATCGGCGCCGCCTTCGAGGCTGATATTCTGGCTTTCTTCGACCGCGATCCGAGCTGCAAGCGGCTGATCGAACCCTTGCTGTATTTCAAGGGCTTTCAGGCGCTGGCCACGCATCGCCTCGCGCATGCGCTATGGAACCAAGGCCGTTACGATTTCGGCCTTTATCTGCAAAGCCGTTCGTCGGAAATCTTCCAGACCGACATCCATCCCGCGGCGAGAATCGGCAAAGGTATCTTCCTCGATCACGCGACGGGCCTCGTCGTCGGCTCCACGGCCGTGATCGAGGATGACGTGTCGCTGCTCCAAGACGTCACTTTGGGTGGCACCGGCAAAGAGGCCGGCGACCGGCATCCGAAAATCCGCCATGGTGTACTGATCGGCGCCGGCGCCAAGGTGCTTGGTAACATCGAGGTTGGCCATTGCGCACGGATTGCCACCGGCTCCGTCGTCTTGCAGCCCGTCCCGCCGAAGACAACGGTCGCGGGGGTTCCCGCGCAGGTGGTCGGCGATGCGGGTTGCGCTGAACCGGCCCGCACGATGGATCAGATTCTAGCCGCAAAAGCGGTACGCGGATAAGCCGGGCTTGCGGTGATTTCCGATTTCTGGCAATGGGCACGCAGGTCGCCGCACTGCGGCCTCGCATGAGACGAGCGGCTTCGGAGAATTGATTTTTGGATAAGGTCGAATTGCATAAATTGCAGGGATTCCTGCGCCAAGCCTTTGGCAATCAAAGCCTCAAAGTTGTCCAAGCTAAGCGCAATCCCGACGACGCCGAAGTTCATCTTGGCGAGCGCGGCATCGCCACGATCACCGTCGACGACGAGGATGGCGACCGTTCCTTTGCGCTGGAGATGAAAATCCCGGTCGAACGCCCGGTTCTGCAAGATTATCTGCGGCGGCTGTTCGAGAACGACAAATTGCGCATCGTGCCGCGCCCGAAGAAAAACGATTCCGTCGAACTCAATTCCGGCGACGATTATCTCGGCGTCATCTCCCAAGACGATCCCAAGGGCCGCAGCTTCACGCTGCAGGTCGCGATTCTGGATTTCGATCTGGAAGATTTCTGACGCTGCGCGTCATCTCCAATTCGCCTGGCTGGCGAGGAAAAAAATTATGCCTCTCTATGCCCTCGACGATGTCTCGCCGCGGCTCGCTGCCGGCGTCTGGATCGCGCCCGATGCGCAAGTGATCGGCCGCGTCCACATCGGCGTCGATGCTTCGGTCTGGTTCGGCGCTGTGCTGCGTGGCGACAACGAGAAGATCAGCATCGGCCCCCGCACGAATGTGCAGGATGGCGCCATCCTGCACACCGATCTCGGCTATCCGCTCGAAGTGGAGGAGGGGTGCACGATCGGCCATCGGGCGATCCTGCATGGTTGCCTCATCGGCGCCAATTCGCTGATCGGCATGGGCGCGACCGTCCTCAATGGCGCGAACGTCGGCCGCAATTGCCTCGTCGGCGCTAATTCGCTGCTGACCGAGGGCAAGGCCTATCCCGACAATTCGCTCATCCTCGGCGCGCCGGCGCGCGTGGTGCGTGAGCTGAAAGAATCTGAGATCGGCAAATTGCGCGAAAGCGCTGCGGTCTATATCGCCAACGCCCGGCGCTATCTGCGCAGTCTGATGCCGGCCTTGGAAGCGCGGCAGCCTGTCAAAGCTTGATATTCTCGTCGAACTCGTCGGCCGGGATTATCCGGTCGAAGCGCACGGCAAGTCCGCCCTCGAACAGGCGGACGACCTCGCAGGCCGTCTGGCCGAGTTTTAGTTTCGTGCCGACCGCGGGCTTGACCGAGGTCGAGACCGCGGCGCCGGAAACCGAAACATCGATTAATTGCACGACGTGCTCGTGGTCACCGTCGATCCGCAAGATCGAGTGGCAGCGAAGCGGAATGATCCGCTCGTGGCTGCGATTTTCCGCGCTGCCGAGCACTTCGCGGTTGAGAAGCCAAGTGAGCTGATTGGCGATCTTTTCCCGCTTGGAGAGGGGCATGCTCATCTGGATCGCGAAACCGCGCTCCGTGTGCCGCGTGATTCGTCCTTCGACACGGCCGAGCTGATCGAGATAGACGACGACGCGCTCGCCGATGTCGCCGCGTACCGGCGCATCGATGGCAAGACCGCCTGGCGACATGTTGACGGTCTGGCACGGGAATTCGCGCCGATCGGCGAGCATGTAGCGGCCGAGCAGCTTCACCTCCACACGCGTGTGCCGGCGCCGCTCGACGAGTTTGGGTTGTAACTTGAGCTTGGCTGCCATCTCTTTCCTGGCTCCCAGACACGAGAGGCAAGATAGCATTGAGGGCGCCGGGTTAATGCCGCCTTATCGCGAGGCCAAGAAAACGGGGGTAACGGCGGAAATTACTACTTTCCGCCATCAAAAATGCGCAGATGGCCGCGGATTTCCGTGGGCTTTTGTGCGCTCCACACGTGCGGCGCATGCGAGAGTAGCGACGTGTTGGCGGAACGTGCCCATCCGCTTTCGGCTTCGACTGTGCGCATCGCACGCAAGGTAAGGTGCGGAACAGGCAGCAAGCCAACCCAGGGCGGCTGCACGGCAGGCGCCGCCAAACCGAGAATGCGCGCTTGCGACAGCCCTCCATGCCGCAACGGCAGCAAGAGAATCTCGATGTCGGCGTCGCGATAGCCCTCCGGATGAGCGGCGCTTGCAGCGATGATGGGGCAGGCGGCATCGACCACGGTTGTCAGACCGGCGGCGATGCTGCGCGCGTCCTGCGGCGCCCACAGGCTGAGGAAAGACCGTCCCAGCAATTCGGCGCAAAAGAATGCGTTGAGACGCGTGCCCGCCATCAAGAACGGAAATTGATGCGCCGCATCGAGATTGAGCACGAACAAATCCGCGAGCGAGCCGCGGATCTCAGCCAAGTCTATCTCGGCGCGATCCGGCGTCGGGCGCGTGCCGCGCAATCGATTCCAATAGGCGAGAAGCTCGCGCGTTGCTTGCTGTCTCATTTTCATCCCCGTCACCTCGGCTCGAGCGCTTATGACGTGCCCCTGTGCTGAAATGGCACGCGCATACCCGGCCTTCCGGCTCCCGCGGTGTTGGCAGCAGGTGATATGCCGTCGCCGCCGCTTGCCCGGCACGCTGCGATCACGAATTCGAAAGGCGCCCAGCGGCCGTCCGCTTCTCCTCTGGCGTGCCGATATTCTGGCGGATAAATGGCCCGCCTGATATAGGCTGGAACATTCTCCCTGTGGACGAGCCGAGTTATTGCACACCGAAATCAAGCCGAGCCTGCGCTTGCAGACGGCATGAGATTGGATTGGCCTTTGGCGCGGTCGCAAAAAGTTCCCAGAGTTGCTAAAGGCGAGCGAAATAATTTGAATGAGGGAGATACGATCCCATCGCGGCCGATGACGGTTGAACCTGTCAATACTGGTCGTATTTTATCCTACATCATCCCCGGGGCGTTGCTGATTGCGCTTGGGTTTTTGTTTTTCTCCAACACAGCCATAGATGATACCTACATATCATTATGGCCCGCGTGGTCGCTCTCGCACGGCAAGGGCATAATCAATTACAGCGGCGACCATGTGGAGATTAGCTCAACCCTGCTATGGGTTTTGCTCATCGCTTTCCTAAATAAATTGATTGGCCTCGGAATTGTCGGCGCGGCCTATGCGGCGGCGTTGATCTTCGGCCTTGCCGCGACGGGGCTTTCAACGTTTGTCGCCAATCAAATCAGGCATGGTGCAGGGCTTTACGCGGGGCTGCTGACAGCGACCTGTCTGCCGGTTGTCAATTGGTCCATGTCCGGCATGGAAATGACGCTGGCGGCTTTCTTGTACCTTTTGACAGCATACGCTTGGCATCTGACGCTCGGGAAACAGCGATCTCCGGCTTTCGCTATTTTGCCGACCTGGCTAACCATTATGGTGCGGCCGGAGATGCCGATTTGCCTTGGCTTATTCTCTGCCTTCGCGGCGTGGCAAGGATGGCGGAAGAAGAATGCCGCCTCTGGCGTCTACCTGGTTTTCATCGTCTTGGCAGCGAGCGCGGCGCTCGTTGCGTTTCGGTTGTGGTATTTTCATGCCCCGTTCCCGCAACCTGTCACGGCAAAGACAGGCGGCCCGCTTTGGCCGAACATAATACACGGATCGCAATATCTCGCCGCAGCTTTTACGACAGCTTTTCTTTGGCCCGCTCTCGCATTCGCGGCCTATGGAACCTTGAAGAATGCGGTCCTGACGCTCGCGGCGGCCCTTGCGATTTACCTGTCTTTCATCGTCGCAGTCGGCGGGGATTTCGTTCAAGCTGGGCGATTCTTCGTCCCGGCAATGCCGCTGATGTGCGTCATAGCGGCCATCGGCATTTCGGCGACCAAGTTTCACCGGATCGTTGTTTCCGCCGTTGTCGCCGCCCAACTCGCGGCCTGCATCATTTTCGCCCTGACGGATAGCCGAGGAATGGTTCTCCCCGATGCTGTTTTTGTTCGACGTCTCCCGATCGCGCAGGGACGTGGCTGGTTTGAAATCGCAAATCGGGGCGTCTTGAGAGATACCGAAGTGGCAAAATATCTTCACGACTTGGCTGCAAACGCCGATATCGGCCGCGACCTGATTATCGCTTCTCATCAAATGGGATTCGTTCTTTATAACACGGCCATTGAGGCTGGCGCACATATCAAGGTGCATGATTTCTTTGGGCTGCAGGATAGAATGTTGACGGAACGCGCAACGCCTAGTTTGAAGCATGGTCGGCTGGGGATTGAAAATGGTGAGATTATTTATTTCAATCTAGTTGAATCTGGAGCTATCACGCCGCCTGACGTTATCTACATGTTCGGTCCGCTTCCTGATTCAAAATATATATCGGATCATTATATTGTGGGGCTTAAGCAAACTGGAACGGTGCTGGCTCTGCCATTTGGCAGGCCGATCGTTGCAGACCAATATGTTCTTGTGAGAACCGAACTCGCAAGCCGGCTTGGGAGCCGAGCTGGGATGAGCAAGACGACGCTACATTAAATATCTCCTGGCCATGCGGCCGCGACAGATGAACAAATCGGAGAAGTTTTCAGATTGGCGGCAAAATTGAATGAGTTCGACAGGTGGCGCCTCTGCATCGCGCCGATGATGGATTGGACGGACCGGCATTGCCGCGTCTTCCATCGCCTTCTGTCGCGCCACGCACGGCTTTATACGGAGATGGTCACAGCGGCGGCGATCCTGCATGGCGATCGCAAGCGTCTGCTTGGCTTCGATGCCTCGGAACACCCGGTCGCGGTGCAACTCGGTGGCTCTGAGCCTGCCGATCTGGCCGAGGCGGCGGCGATCGCGGCCGATTTCGGCTATGACGAGATCAATCTCAACATCGGCTGCCCGTCCGAGCGCGTGCAGAGCGGCGCTTTCGGCGCCTGCCTGATGCGCGAGCCGGAGCTTGTCGCCGATTGCGTCGCGGCGATGAAAGCGCGGGTGCGCCTGCCCGTGACTGTGAAGTGCCGGATCGGTGTCGACGATCAGCCGTCCGACACCTTGTCGATTTTCGCTGGCCAGGTTGTCGCCGCGGGCGCCGATGCGCTCGTCGTCCATGCCCGCAAAGCTTGGCTGAAGGGCCTGTCGCCGCGCGAGAACAGAAGCATTCCCCCACTCGATTATGCGCGCGTGCGGGCGCTGAAGCGCGAATGTCCCGACGTGCCGGTCGTGCTCAACGGTGGCCTCACCGATGTCGCGCAGATGCGGGCGGAGCTGGCGCATCTCGATGGCGTGATGGTCGGCCGTGCAGCCTATCAAGAACCGGCGCTGCTGCTCGATGTCGATCCGATCTTCTTCGGCGCTGAAGCTCCTGCCGCAAGCCGTCACGCGGCGCTCGAAGCCTTTATCCCCTATGTCGAAGCGCGTCTGGCCGAAGGCGTGCCGCTTGGCGCGATGACGCGGCATGTGCTTGGCCTGTTCAATGCGCTGCCGGGCGCGCGCGCCTTCCGCCGCCATCTTGCGACTGAGGCGGTGAGGCCGGGCGCGGGGATCGAGGTGTTGTGGCAGGCGATAGGACTGGTGCGTGAACGCGAGCTGGTGCAAGCACCGGGGTAGAGACACCTCTCCGTGGGGCATTATGTTAGTCTTCGCGGAGAGACCATGAGCCTTCCCCGATTGCGCGTCGCCGCCATGATGATGTTCGGTAGTCTCGTCTTTGGCGCGGCCGCTGCTGCGGAAAACGCCTCGGTCTTTCGTGTCCCGGACATCGCCGCGCTGCCAGATAATGCCCATGGCCGACAAGTGCGCCTGGGACGCGCGCTCATCACCAAGACCTATGCTTATATCGGCCCCTTCGGGCCCGATCCGGCGATGCGTTACGCCGGAAATGATCTTGCGTGCGGCGATTGCCATCTTGAAGCGGGCACGCAGACATTCGGCCTGCCGCTCGTTGGTCTCTACGGCGATTTTCCCCGCTACAGCGCTCGCTCGGGCACGGACATCTCGATCGAAGATCGCATCAATTCCTGTATGACCCGCAGCATGAACGGCCGGCAACTGCCAGTTGATGCGCCGGCCATGCAGGCGCTTGCCGCCTACGTCAAATTCCTATCTTCAAACGTGCCACCGGATAAGCGGGTGCCTTACGACCGGTCCTGGCAAATCCCGGAACTCGATCGCGCCGCGGACCCTATACGTGGCAAGGTGGTCTATGTGCGCGTCTGCCTCGGTTGCCACCAAGGCGATGGCGCGGGGATCGCAGCGAATCCGAAGGCGCTCGTTTTGGGCTATGTTGTTCCACCGCTGTGGGGCAAGGGAAGCTTCAACGATGGCGCCGGCATGGCGCGGATCATAACGCTCGCAAATTTCGCTTATGCCAACATGCCGCCGGGCGCGACGCATGCGACGCCGGCGCTTTCATCTGTTGAGGCCTGGGATGTCGCGGCCTATGTCGAGTCTCAGCGACGTCCGACAAAATCGGAACTTGCGCGTGACTTTTCCACCGACCTTCTGGCTAAGCCCGTCGATGCGCCGTATGGCCCTTATGCCGACGATTTTTCAGAGGCACAGCATAAGTATGGGCCATTCATGCCGATCCGGGCAGAAATTGCCCACCTCAAAGCCACGCAGAAGGTGCGGAGCGGAGATTGAGGCCTCACCAAGCGTCGATCAGCCCTCGATCAGCAGCAGCACGTAAGATGCGAACAGGAGCAGGTGCACGATGCCCTGCAGGATGTTCGTGCGGCCGCTCGCGAAGGTGACGACGCTCACGGCGAGCGTCAGCAGCAGCAATACGAAATCCGTGTGTTCGAGGCCGAGGTCGATGCCGCGGCCGGTGATATGGCTCACGGCGATCATCGCTGGCACAGTCAGGCCGATGGTCGCGAGCACCGAGCCGAGAAAGATGTTCATCGATCTCTGCAGTTGATTGCGCAGCGCCGCCTTGGCTGCGCCAATGCCTTCGGGGGTTGCAACGAGCAGCGCGATGAGGAGTCCGCCGAGCGCGTCCGGGAAGTGCAACGTCTCGACGAGATAATCGATCGGGTGCGCGAGCTTTTCGGCGAGCGAGACGACCGGGATCATATAGGCGAGAAGCAGCACCGCGTGCGGAAAGATCGGCTCCCGCACTTTGACGAAATGTTCGATCGGTTGGTCGCCGAGGGTGAAGAAACCGCGATGCCGTCCGGTCTGAATCGCAAGGAACGCGCAATAAAGCCCCGCCGACATGACGATCAGGAAAATCTGCTGATGCTGCGACAGCGTGGGGCCCGGCGTCGTCTGGGTGAAATCGGGCATGATGAGGCTGAAGACCGCCAGCGGAATGATGACGCCGAGAAACGCGTTTGCCCCTTGCAGATTGTAATGCTGCTCGGCGTGGCGCAGGCCGCCGGCGAGAAGCGACAGGCCGACCATGCCGTTGAGGATGATCATCACCACGGCGAACAGCGTATCGCGCACCAGCGTCGGATTGTTGGCGCCGTGCAGCATTACCGCCGAAATGCTCATCACCTCGACCGCAGTGACGGAGAGAGTGAGAATCAGCGTGCCGTAGGGCTCGCCCAGCCGCTCGGCCAGCGCATCGGCGTGGCGTACGACAGCGAGCGCCGAGGCGAGGATGACCGCGAACAGCCAGAGAAAGATGAAGGCGAGCCAGAACGGGTTGGAAAGTCCGGCAAAAAGCTGCGGCCCCCAACGCCAAAAGGCCGCCACCGTCCCGACGCTGACGAGGAGGAGCCATTCGCGGCGGAGCAGGGTGAGGGTTTTCATTTCGCTATTATTCCCCGATTCGCCGCACGATGCGGAAGTGACCATGAGCGCGCGGAAGCAGTTGCAAACAGCAGAAGCCTGCGGTTTTGGCTGTGGCGAGGCCGCCCTTGCGCAAATCCCGTTTCGGCGTAGGGTTGTGGCCATTCAATAAATTCATTGCCGAGGGGAGGGGATATGAAAGCGTCATCGCTGAGCTTTTTGGCTGCCGTCATTGCCGCGGCGACCGGCATGGCCTGGGGCCTCATCATGGGCATATCAGAGAATCATACGACGATGCCGGCGCATGCGCATTTGAACCTGCTTGGATGGGTGTCGTTGTTTCTGATCGGTATTTTCTATCATCTGAATCCGGCCCTTGACCGAAATCGGATCGCGCTGATCCAGGTCTGCGTCTGGATCGCCGGGACAATCATTCTCACGCTCGGTGTCGCGATGTTGATGAGCGGGATTGCGTTAGGCAATGCTCTCGCGGCGGCCGGTTCGTTGATCGTTCTCGCGGCCATGCTGCTGTTTGGCTGGCTGGTCTGCCAACGTGAATTCTTAGACGAGTCCGCGCGCGCCGCAGCGGAATGAACGGACAGGCAAGCGGCATGTTCTGCTGCCGCTAGCTTTCCAACGCATCCCGCAATCTCTCCACCGTCGTCTGCATCTCATGTACGTCGAGGCTGGCGAAGCCGAGGCGCGCGGCGGGCTTGGCCTTGCCGTTGATTGCGCATTGTGTGCTCGTCAGAAATTGCGGCGCGCCTTGCGGCCAACGCTGCTCCAGCCGCGCGATGTCGAAGTCTTCCGCGAAGCGCACCCAGAAGGCGAGGCCGCCGGTCGGCACGTCGAAGCTCGCCAGGTCGCCGAGTTCCTCGTGCAGCGCGCGGGCGAAGCTCGTGCGGCGCTTGTCGAAGATGGCGTGGACGCGCTTGATATGCCGGCGTAGCTGGCCGGATTCGATCAGTTCGACGATGGCCAGTTCGGTGATCGGATCGCCCTGCCGGTCGATGGCGCCGATCCAATTGCCGATCTGCTGGACGAGCCGGCCCGGCCCGGCGACATAGCCGACACGCAGACTGGGCGAGAGCACTTTTGAGAACGAGCCGACATAGATGATCTGCCCGGCGTGGTCGTTGCTCGCCAGCGGAAACATCGGCTGATGATCGAACTGGAATTCGTGATCGTAATCGTCTTCCACGACGATGAAGCCGAATTGCGCGGCGAGCGCCCGCAGCCGCAGCCGTGCGCTTGGACGCAGCACGACGGTCGTAGGGAATTGATGGCCGGGCGTCAGATAGACGGCGCGCACGCGCGTGCGGCGGCAGATGGATTCGAGATGGTTGAGGTCGATTCCCTCGGGGCCGAGCTTGGCCGCCTGCACCTTAGCGCCAGCGAGGGTGAAGGCCTGCACCGCCGGCGGATAGGTCAATTCCTCGAAGATCACCGTATCGTCCTTGGCGACGATGCTGTGGGCGATGACATAGAGTGCCATCTGGCTGCCGCGCGTGACGCAGATGTTTTCCGGCATCGTGTTGAGGCCGC
>JARLIV010000260.1 GCA_031291555.1 Methylovirgula sp.
GCCGTTGGCGCGCGCTTCGATTGGATCGCCGAGGCCGAGGGCAAGAAGGAACGTTGCGAGACGGGCTTTCACTTCGAGCGTGTGCTCAAAGTGACGCGCAGCGGCTTTTCGCAGGACAATCCCGAGCAAAAGCTGATGCTGCTCAGCGTCACTTTCACGGAGACCGACAGTCCGGCTGGGAAAGTCACCCTCATCTTTTCCGGGGGCGCCGCCATCCGCCTCGATGTCGAATGTCTCGAGGCGCAGGTACAGGATCTCGGCCCGCGCTGGACCTGCAAGGCCTGCCCGGCGCATGACCTTGATGAGGTACCGCAAAAGCAGGCGAGCTGAAACGGCGTCCGGGCATCGTATTTGTCCGAAAACCGCTTCGTACTTTTCGGTTCGATGCTTTAGGCTGGCCACGTGTTCGAAAGCCTCTACCAATCCTTCACCGACCATGCCGATAGCTCGCAATCGGCGGCGCGCTTCAAAGCCCTACGCGAGGAACTCGCCCGGCAAGGCCTCGACGGCTTCATCGTGCCGCGCGCCGACCGCTACCAGAATGAATATGTGCCGCCCTCAGACGAGCGGCTTGCCTGGCTGACCGGCTTCACCGGCTCGGCCGGCCTTGCCGTCGTGCTCAAGGATCGCGCCGTACTCTTCGTTGATGCGCGCTACACGATCCAGGTGCGCGATCAGGTCGATTTGGCCGTCGTTGAACCCGTGCCGCTGGCATCGACAAGCCCGGAAAAATGGCTGGAAGCCAATCTGCCGAACGGCGCCAAGCTCGGCTATGACCCCTGGCTGCATACGCCGGGGCAGATCGAGCGCTACGAAAAGGCCGTGCGTAACGCAGGCGCGACTCTCGTCGCCGTCGACCTCAATCCGATCGACGCCGTCTGGACGGTCCGGCCCGCGCCGCCGCAAGGCGCGGTCAAGCGGCACCCACCACGGCTCGCGGGCGAGTCCGCGAAAAAGAAGCTGGCGCGGATCGCCGCGGCGCTCGGCAAAGCCGATGCCCTCTTCGTCAGCGATCCGCATGCCGTCGCTTGGGCGTTCAATATCCGCGGCGCCGACGTTGCATACACGCCGCTGCCGCTGGCCTTTGCCCTGATCCCACACGAGGGCAAGCCGCGGCTTTATATCGAAGCGGCCAAGCTCAATGCGGCGACGCGCGCCTATCTCGAAGAGTATGCCGAGGTTGAAGGGCCCATGGGGCTCGAAAACGACCTTGAGCGCCTCGGGCGGGAGCACAGGCACGTGCTCTTCGACGCCACGACTGCGCCGGTGAAATTGACCCGCCTGCTGAAAGAGACGGGTGGCGTGCCGGAGATCGGGCAAGACCCGATCGCGCTGATGAAGGCGCGCAAGAACGACACGGAGCTCGAAGGCACCCGCGCCGCGCATCTGCGCGATGGTGCCGCGCTCGTGCGTTTCCTGCACTGGTTCGACATCGAAGCACCGAAGGGCAAGCTCACCGAGATCGACGCCGCCCGGGCGCTCGAGACCTTTAGGCGCGAGACGGACAGGCTCAAGGATCTCTCCTTCCCGACGATTTCGGCCGCCGGGCCGCATTCGGCGATCCCGCATTACCGCGTGACCGAGGCCTCCAATCGCAAGATTTCGCGCGGCATCTATCTCGTCGATTCCGGCGGCCAATATGAGGACGGTACGACCGACATCACCCGCACGCTGGCGGTCGGCACACCGACCCAGGAGATGCGCGATCGTTTCACCCGCGTGCTGAAGGGCCATATCGCGATCGCCCGCGCCGTCTTCCCGAAAGGAACGTCAGGCGGTCAGATCGACGTGCTGGCGCGGCTCGCCTTGTGGCAGGCGGGGCTCGATTTCGACCACGGCACCGGCCACGGAGTCGGCTCCTATCTTTCGGTCCATGAGGGACCGCAGCGCATCTCCAAAGTCGGCGGCGTGGCGCTGGAGCCGGGCATGATCCTCTCCAACGAGCCGGGCTATTACAAAGCCGGTCATTTCGGCATCCGCATCGAAAATCTCGTCGTCGTTACGCCGGTGAAGATCAAGGGCGCCGAGCGCGACATGCTCGGCTTTGAGACATTCTCCTTCGTGCCGATCGACCTCGCGCTCATCGAACCCAAACTGCTCGACGCGGAGGCAATCGCTTGGCTCGACGCCTATCACGCCGACGTGCGCAAGCGCCTCTCGCCCTATCTCGATCGCAGCGACCGGCGATGGCTCGCGCATGCGACGCGGCCGCTCGGCGGCGGCGCGAACGCTAAGAAGCGCAGCAAGGTGAAACATGGCCGTCGTTGAAAATGTCTCCGATACGGCCTTCTGGGTTGCGCATTACCGCGCGCGGGAAAGCGCGCGGCCCGATGCGCTCTTTCATGATCCGCTCGCGGAGCGCCTTTCCGGCACGCATGGCGAGGCCATCGCCCGCGCCATTCCTGGCAGCGTGATGACCGGCTGGATCGTCTCGATCCGCACCATCATTATCGATGATTTTCTCCGCTATGCCATCGGCCAGGGCGTCGATCTCGTCTTGAATCTCGGCGCCGGGCTCGACACCCGCCCCTACCGGCTCGATGCCCTCGATCAGAAAGTAACCTGGGTCGAAGTCGATTATCCCGCGATGATCGCCTACAAGGAGAAGCAGCTCGCCGGCGAGACGCCGCGCTGCCGGCTCGAACGCGTCAAGCTCGATCTCGCCGATCCTGCCGCGCGGCGCGGCTTCCTGGCCGAGATGAATACCCGCAGCAAGAATATTCTCGTGCTGACCGAAGGCGTCCTGCCCTATCTCAACAACGAGGATGTCGCCGCGCTCGCCGACGACCTGCGCCACCAACCCGACATCCGCTTCTGGATCGCCGATTACATGTCACCTGACGCCTTGCGCTTCCGGCGCCGGCTGTCACGACGGCATTTGCGCAACGCCGCCTTCAAATTCGCGCCCGGCGATTGGTTTGCCTTCTTCGGCAGCCATGGCTGGCAGTGTAGTGACATGCGCTATTATGCGCAGGAAGCGACCAAGCTGCGGCGGCCGCTGCGTCTGCCGCTGCCCTATCGAATTATGATGATCCTGCGCTGGCTGGTATCGACGCCTGCGCAAAGGGAGCAATTCAGCAAATTCGCGGGCTTTGCACTCCTGGTGCCGAAAGCGGTCTAGCCCCGCGCCTCGGCCGCGAGCTTCAGCCAGGCTTCCTCGTCGATCGTCTCGACGCCAAGCTCTTTCGCTTTGTCGAGTTTCGAGCCGGCGCCGGGGCCGGCGACGACGAGATCAGTGTTTTTCGAGACGGAAGACGCGACCTTGGCGCCGAGCCGCTCGGCCTGCGCCTTGGCCTCGTCGCGCGTCATGCGCTCCAGCGACCCCGTGAAGACCACCGTCTTGCCGGCCACCGGGCTTGACGAGGCGACGGCCTCCATCGGCTCGACGGTGACATACTTCAAGAGCGCGTCCAGCTCATCTTCATTGTGCTTTTCGGCGAAGAAATCGGCGACCGCTTCCGCCACCACCGCGCCGAGCCCCTCAATATTGTCGATCTCGGCGCGCGCTTCCGAGCCCTCGCTCGCCGCCCGCGCCGTCTTGCGCAAGGCTTCGAAGGTCACGAAATGGCGGGCGAGCCGACGCGCATTGGTCTCGCCGACATGGCGAATGCCCAAAGCGAAAATGAAGCGATTGAGTGGGATTTCACGCCGCGCCTCGATCGCCGCGAACAGGTTGCGCACCGAAGTCTCACCATAGCCTTCGCGCTCGACAAGCTTGGTCTTGGCATGAGCGTCCCGCGCGGCGAGGGTGAAAATATCATCCGGCTTGGTGATGAGACCTTCAGCATAGAATTGCTCGATCTGCTTTTCGCCGAGCCCCTCGATGTCGAAGGCGAGGCGCGAGACGAAATGTTTCAACCGCTCTTGCGCCTGCGCCTGGCAGATGAGGCCGCCGGTGCAACGGCGTACGACATCGGTGCCGCCATCGCTCTTCTCGCGGATCGCGGCGGAGCCGCAGACCGGACAGACATGAGGGAACCGATAAGGTTTCGCGTTTTTCGGCCGCTTCTCCAGCACGACGCCGAGAATCTGCGGAATGACGTCGCCCGCGCGCTGCAGCCGCACCGTATCGCCGATACGAATATCCTTCCGCGCGATTTCGTCTTCGTTATGCAGCGTCGCATTGGAGACGACGACACCGCCGACCGTGACGGGCTCGAGCCGCGCGACGGGCGTCAGCGCACCGGTGCGGCCGACCTGGATTTCGATATCCCGCAGGACCGTCGTCGCCTGATGGGCCGGGAATTTATGCGCCACGGCCCAGCGCGGCGCGCGCGAGACAAAACCAAGCCTCTCCTGCAAAGCGAGATCGTTGACTTTGTAGACGACGCCGTCGATGTCATAGCCGAGCGTAGCGCGGTGATTCTCGATGTCATGATAGTGCCGCAGCAATTCCTCTGCTGAATGGCAGAGCGTGGTGAGCTTGTTGACCGGAAAGCCATAGCTCTTGAACTTTTCGAGCATGCCCATCTGCGTTGCCGCAGGCATATGGCTCACCTCGCCCCAGGCATAGGCGAAAAAATGCAGCGGGCGCGATGCGGTGATTGCCGGGTCGAGCTGGCGCAGGGAGCCCGCGGCGGAATTGCGCGGGTTGGCGAACAGAGGCTTGCCGGCCTTCGCCTGGCGTTCATTAAGCGCGGCAAAATCCGCGAGAGTCATATAGACCTCGCCGCGAACCTCGAGAACCGCCGGCGGCGCATGTTTCAAGACGTGCGGAATTTCCCCGATGGTTTTCACGTTCGCGGTGACGTCTTCGCCTTCATAGCCGTCGCCGCGGGTCGCCGCCTGGACGAGGTGGCCGTGTTCGTAGCGCAACGAACAGGAGAGCCCGTCGATCTTCGGCTCCGCCGTCATGGCCAGGGGCGCGTCGGCCGAAAGGCCAAGGAAACGGCGCACACGCGCGACAAAATCCTCAACATCCGCATCGGCAAAGACGTTGCCGAGCGAGAGCACCGGCACTTTGTGCCTGACTTTGGCGAACTTCTCGGCGGGCGCCGCGCCGATGCGCTTGCTGAGCGATTTTTCGGTGACGAGTTCGGGATGCGCCTTTTCGAGCGCCTCATAGCGGCGGCGCAAATCGTCATATTCGGCGTCCGAGATGACCGGCGCATCTTCGCGGTAATAAAGCTCGTCGTGGCGCGCGATTTCGGCGCCGAGGCGGGCATATTCCGCCCGCGCCGTCGCCAGATCATCGGCTGTCACTTTTGGCTTTTTCACAACGGAAATTTAGCGCGGAACTCAGCGCGCGAAAAGCCCGCCGCGGCTTATTCGCGCGCAGCGCTTATACCCTGCGCGACAGATCAGTATTTCGCGACCACCGGCGTCGGCGCGCCGAAGAGATCGAAACGATAATCGAAGCCGAGCCGTAGCGAGTGAAACGACGTGCGCGACAGATATCCGAAATTGACGCCTGGCGCCGGGTTGAACTCCACCCATTTCGCGGCGACATAGGTGTAGAGATAATCGAGCCGGACCGACCAATTGTCGGTGAGCGCATATTCGAGACCGGCGCCCACAACATTCTGCCTGCCCAACTGGAAGCGCGCGACCGTGCTCGAACCGCTGTAAGGCCCGACGCTATAGTAAGACTTCGTCACGCCATAAGGCACGCCGCCATCGACATAGACCAGCAACCGGTCAAAGGCATAGCCAACACGGCCGATAATTCCGCCGTAGCTCTCGATCCGCGTGCCGAAGGCCGCCGGCCCGAGCACGCTCGAA
>JARLIV010000261.1 GCA_031291555.1 Methylovirgula sp.
CCGAGTTTCATCTGCTGATGCCGCTCTATATCTGCCGGCGCTGGCGCGGCCAGGTCGTCGCCCTGGAAAATCAGGCGCTTAAATGGGTGCGGCCGCACCATCTGCGTGATTATCCGATGCCGCCCGCGGATGCGCCGCTCATTCCTGCGCTCGTGGATCTTTTAGGCTAGCGAAATAGACTGGCCGCCGGCTAGTAGCCGCCGTAGGGGCTGCTGGCGCCCCAGGCTGGGCCTTGCGGTGCATAACCCCAAGGGCTGTAGCCCCAGCCGCGCCGCGCTGCGGCATAGCTGGAGGCGCGGCGGTAGTGCCGCACGCCGTAATGGCTCGCCGGCGGCCGGCCGCTGATATGAATGACCGCGCCTTCTTCCCTGACCATGTCGAAGAGCAGCGCCGCATGATCCGGTGAAATGCGCACGCAGCCATGCGAAGCCGGGTGGCCGAGCCAGCCGGTTTCGTACGTGCCGTGAATGGCATAGCCGCCGGCGAAGAAGATCGAGTGCGGCATTGGCGAATGGTAATATTTCTTCGAATAATGCATCGTCTGCAGGCTCTCCGGCGCGAAGGTGCCGTCCGGCGTCACATAGCCGTCGCGCGCCGAGGAGATCGGCCAATCGTAAGCGCCGCTTGAGGAGACGACATGCATCGTCTGAGAGCTCAAATCGATGTCGATCACAACTTTGGCGGCTGCGGGCGACACCGCAAAAATGCCGCTCAGCAGGAGCAGAAAACCGATAACATTACGCATAACGCATCCCCGGCGACGGAAAGGCCGCGCGAAACGCGTTATTCGTCTCACACTGTAAATGCGGCGTAAACCGTGGAGTCCAAGTAACGTTTATGGGAAACCCAGGATGAAGAACGCGTAGGATTCTAGGTAATTTCATCATGGGTAAAGGAAGATTGTTAAACTGAGCCGGAAAGATGCATTCCCGGCGCACGATTTAACCAGCGCAGAGAGGCTGCAGCAGATGCGCAAGTCTTTGATCCTGCCTGTCGGATTTTTCTGTTTCACGGCAATGTTCGCGGTCGCGGGCTGGGCTCAGCAAGCCGGGACGATGGACCCCAAGGTGCTGCCGCCGATCGCCCATCCCGGCCCTTCGACGCCGGCCAAGCAGCTTTTCGGCCGCGTGCTGACACCCACCGAGGCGGCGGCGCGCAGCATCGGCTTTTATTCCCGAGGCTGCCTTGCCGGCGGCATTGCTTTGCCGGTCAACGGACCGGACTGGCAGGTGATGCGCCTGTCACGCAATCGCAATTGGGGCACGCCGCAACTCATCTCCTTCCTCGAGCGCTTCGCCCGCGAAGTGCCGCGCGTCAGCCAGTGGCCGGGCATTCTTGTCGGCGACATGTCGCAGCCGCGCGGCGGCCCGATGCTGACCGGCCACGCCTCGCATCAGATCGGCCTCGATGTCGATATCTGGCTGAAGCCGATGCCGCCCTATACGCTGTCGCGCGAACAGCGCGAGGAGATGATGTCGACCAATGTCGTGCGTTCCGACCGGCTGGATGTCGATCCGCGCTATTGGACGCCGGATCATCTCGCCGTCATCCGGGCAGCGGCGGAAGATCCGGAAGTGCAGCGCATCTTCGTTAATGCCGCGATCAAGAAAGCGCTCTGCCGCGAGGCGGGGCCGGATCGCGCCTGGCTGCATAAAGTGCGCCCCTTCTTCGGCCATGACTATCATTTCCACGTCCGGCTTGTTTGCCCGGCGGGAGAATCCTCGTGCGATCCGCAAGAGCCGGTGGTGCAGGGCGATGGATGCAGCAAGGCCGACCTCGCCTATTGGTTCTCAGATGCGGTTCTGCATCCGCGCCCGCAGCTTGGCCCCGTCAGGCCGCGCCCGGCGCTGACGCTCGCCGATCTACCGGCCACCTGCCGGACGGTGCTGACACAGAGGTAGCGCGGCGGGGCTGCGGCGCCCATATTCCAAGAGATCAAACGCGAACGGACGGCCGATGACCCACGAAACTCAAAACGCGCTGCTTGAAGATTGGACCGGCCCGTTCGATGCGCCGCCCTTTGCACGGATCAAGCCCGCCGATTTCCCGCCCGCCTTCGATGCGGCCTTCGCGGCGCATAAGGCCGAGATTGCGGCAATCGCCGACAATCCGTCGCCGCCGACCTTTGAAAATACGATCGGCGCCTTCGAGCGCTCCGGCAAAATGCTTGGCCGTCTGTCGGCGGTCTTCTTCAATCTCGCCGGCGCCGACACCAACGAGGAGATCGAGGCGATCGAGCGCGAAGTCGCGCCGCGCTTTGCCGCGCACGATGCCGAAATCCATCTCAACGACGCGCTCTTCGCCCGTTTCGATACGCTCTGGCGCGCGCGGCAGACGCTCGATCTCGACGCCGAGCAATTGCGCGTGCTGGAGCGCCATCACATCGGCTTCCGCCGCGCCGGCGCCGGCCAGCCGCCGCAAGTGAAGGCGCGCCTTGCCGCCATCGGTGAGAGGCTTGCCGCGCTTGGCACGCAATTCTCGCAGAATGTGCTCGCGGACGAGAACGCCTTCGCCTTGATCCTTGATGAGGCCGATCTCGCCGGCCTGCCGGATTGGCAGCGCGCCGCGGCTGCGGCCGCCGCGACGGAGCGCGGACACGAAGACAAATTCGCGATCACGTTGGCGCGCTCGTCGGTCGAGCCCTTTTTGCAAATGTCGCAGCGGCGCGATCTGCGCGAAAAGATCTTTCGCGCCTGGCTCGCGCGCGGCGAAAACGAAGGCGCGAGCGACAATCGCGCCATCGCCGCCGAGATGGTGAAGCTGCGCCAGGAGAAGGCGCGGCTTCTCGGCCATGAGAGCTTCGCCGAATTTCGCCTCGCTGATCTGATGGCCAAAAGCCCAGCCGCGGCGCAGAACCTGCTCGACGAAGTCTGGACGCGCGGCCGCGCCCGCGCCTTGCGCGAGCAGGCCGCGCTGCAAGAATTGGTCGCAGCCGAGGGCGGCAATTTCACGCTTCAGCCCTGGGACTGGCGCTATTATGCCGAGAGGCGCCGCAAGGCCGAATTCGATCTCGATGAGGCCGCCTTCAAGCCTTATCTGCCGCTCGAGCAGATGATCGCGGCGGTCTTCTATACCGCCGGGCAGCTTTTTGGCCTGACGTTTGAGGCGCGCACGGATATCGCGCTCTATCATCCCGATGCGCGCGCTTGGGCCGTGCGCGACAGGGCGGGCCGCGCCGTCGGTCTCTTCATCGGCGATTATTTCGCGCGGCCGTCGAAACATGGCGGCGCCTGGATGGGCGCCTATCGCGATCAGGAGAAGCTCGATGGCGAAATCCTGCCGATCATCGTCAATGTTTTGAATTTCGTGAAGCCGCCGCCGGGCGAGGCTTGCCTTTTGAGCTTTGACGACGCGCGCACGCACTTCCACGAATTCGGCCATGCGCTGCACTGGCTTTAGTCGGACGTCACCTTTCCCTCGGTCGCTGGCACCAATGTCGCGTCGGATTTCGTCGAGTTTCCCTCGCAGCTTTACGAACATTGGTTCGAGCAGCGCGAAATCCTGCGCCGCTTCGCCCGCCATCATCAGACAGGCGCGCCGATGCCGGAGGATTTGATTGAGAAGGTCATCGCCGCGCGGCAATTCAATCAGGGCTTCCTGACCGCCGAATATACCGCCTCGGCGCTTGTCGATCTCGCCTTGCACAGCGCGCCGGCGGACGATCTCGACATCGTCGCTTTCGAGCGCGACACGCTTGCACGGCTTGGCATGCCAGAGGCCGTCGCCATGCGCCACCGGCTGGTGCATTTCACCCATGTCTTCGCCGGAGATGGCTATTCCTCCGGCTATTATTCCTATCTCTGGTCGGAAGTTCTCGATGCGGACGGCTTCGCCGCCTTCACCGAGGCGGGCGATATTTTCGCGCCGGAGGTCGCCGCGCGGTTGAAACAGCATGTCTACGCCGCCGGCAATCGCGCCGATCCCGAAGCGGCTTATGTGGCCTTTCGCGGCCGCGCGGCATCGCCCGAGCCCTTGCTCAGGAAGCGCGGGCTGGTGGAGACGTGAGCGCCGCGCCCGCATAGGCTGCCACGATCCGCTCATAGCACGCCTGTGCGATCGCGCGGCGCGGCAGGCGTTCATCCAGCGTCAGCGGCTCGCAGAAAATCAGTTGGCAGGTGACGGGCGCCCCGCGCATCAGGGCGAACACATGCGGCAGCAGCGCATCGTCGCCGATCCAGGCCGCGTGTGCCGATGAGTAGCGAATCGCGATCGGCTGGATCGCATAGTCGCGGCCGCGATTGTGCAATTCCTCCACGATGGCGAAGTGCGAAGAATGAAACGGCTGCGGCCCGTTGGCATGGGTCGTCGCCTCAGGAAAGAGTACGACATGCTCGCCTGCTTCGATTTGCGTGAGCATGGCGGCATTGGTCAGAGGAATGCTCGCGCGGGCGCCGCGATCGACGAAAATCGTATTCACCAGGCGGGCGAAGGTGCGGATGATCGGCCAGCGGCCGACCTCGCTTTTGGCGACGAATGCGGCCGGGAAAAGCGCGCCAAGGGCGGGAATGTCGGTCCAGGAGACATGGTTGGTGACAACCAGCGCGGCCATGTTCCGCCGCATATCTTGCGGCACGCGACCGCTGACCTTCACCTGCACCTTCACCAGCCGGAGCACGCTCCCGTAGAAAAGCCGCGGCAGCACCCAGCCGGAGCGCGGCCTGAGGCGCAAGATTGCCCATTGAATAGGCGCGAGCATCAGGAAGGAGATGGAAATGACCAGCGTGAGGCCGATCGCGCGCAGAGCGACCCCCGCCTTCAAAAGGACGCGTGAAATCAGTTGCAAAATGGGATAGAGCATAGGGGTGTGGATGCGGGCGCTCCGCGTCATCAAAGTTTCGTTCGGGCTGACTAGCCTCATTCGATACTATCCAAGCGGACGATTCGACGAAACATGTGGCCGATTGAGCCGCCCTTTGGCACCGTCATTCCATTCTCGGCCCGCGGGTTTCTGCCGGCCAAGAGCCCCTCCGATCTGCCGCGCGTTCTCGGCCGGTTCGGCAATTTCGAGATCCGTATCGCCACCCGCAAGGAAGTGCGCAAGGCGCAACGCCTGCGCTTCAAGGTGTTCTACGAGGAAGGCGGCGCGGTCGCGCATGGCCCCGCGGCGCTGGTGCGGCGCGACATCTGCCGCTTCGACAAATTCTGCGATCATCTGTTGATTGTTGATCTCGCGGCCCGCAACCGTTTTGGCCGGCTGAAGCCGAAGATCGTCGGCACCTACCGGCTGCTGCGCGGCGACGTCGCCGCGCGTAATGGCGGGTTCTACAGCGAGAGTGAATTCGACATCGCGCCGCTGCTGCAAGGTCATGCGGGCAAGAATTTTCTCGAACTTGGCCGCTCCTGCGTCCACGCCAAATATCGCTCGAAGCGCGTGATCGAGCTTTTGTGGCGTGGCCTCTGGATCTACATCCAGCACCACCATATCGATGTGATGTTCGGCTGCGCCAGCCTGCCGGGGACCAACCCGCTGGCTCTGGCACTGCCTTTGAGCTTCCTGCATCACCATGCCTCGGCCGACCCGCAATGGCAGGTGCGCCCGAGCAAGGGCCGCGCCGTGCCGATGAACGTGCTCGACAAGGGCGCGATCGCCGCCTACGTATTTCACTACAAGATCGACCTGATGTTCGGCTGCGCCAGCCTGCATGGGACGGACCCTGACGGGCTCGCAGCCGAGTTGTCTTATCTCTATTACTACCACCTGGCTCCGA
>JARLIV010000262.1 GCA_031291555.1 Methylovirgula sp.
ATTCTACGAGGCCTACACCGAGCTCGGCTTGACGCTTGGTTCGGGCGTCTACGGCGCGACCTTCTTCGCGCTGACGGGCTTGCACGGCTTTCACGTCACGGTCGGCGTCATCATGCTGACGGCGATCCTGGTCCGCATTGTGCGCGGCCATTTCGATCCCAGCCACCATTTCGCCTTCGAGGCAGTGAGCTGGTATTGGCATTTTGTCGACGTCGTGTGGATGCTGCTGTTCGTCTTCGTCTACTGGCTCTGACGGTGCAGAGCCCCTCAATGGCTGGAGCGTATTCCGGGAAAGTTGCCTGACTTTTCCGCGGAGAACATCCCCGAGCCTACATCGCCTCTCCCCGCAGGCGGGGAGAGGGTTTCAACCTGAATGAATTGAGTGCGGACTCTAATCCGCATCCCTTTCGCCTGCGGCGCGGCGCATCGCCTCGCGCAATTCCGACCACCGCCGGTTTCCCTCGTTGGCGCCGAGCAGCGCGAAGGCGAGAACGAAGGGGATGAAATAATAGATGATGCGGAAGAGCAGGAGCGAGGCCAGCAGGCCCTCCTGCGAGGGCACGGGCAGGAACTTCAGCATCGTCGCCTCGAAGACGCCGATGCCGCCCGGCGCATAGCTCGCGATGCCGAGAGCGCAGGCGAAGACATAGACGGCCGCGAAGGTGAAGAAATCGACATTGTGCGGCTCCGGCAGCAGGACATAGAGCACGCCTGCTGCGGAGCAGAGATCGATGACGCCGAGGAGGACCTGCGCCAGCGTCAGTTTGAAACCGGGCAATTCGAGCTTCAGGCCCTGGATGCGGGTCCAGCGATGCTCGATCGAAACCCAGACGAGATAGGCGAACAAAGCGCCGAGCGCCCCGAACCCGATCAGCATGTTGATCTGCGGTTCGAGATGGTCGAGCTGGCTGATCGTGCTGGAGCGGAACAAGAGGCCGATGCCGAGAATCAGCACCATGCCGAGCCAGTAGGTGACGCCGGCGATGACGGTGAGGCTCGCGATCTTCCCCGGCTTAAGGCCGGCCTGGGAATAAATCCAGAATCGCACCGTTCCCGCCGTGATCAGCGGAAAGCCGAGCGTGAAACAGATCGCATAGCTCGTGAACGAGGCCAGGGCGGTCGTCGTATAGGGCACACGCTGGCGCAATTGGAGGAGCGCAATGCCGTCATAACCAGTCAGAGCCAGAAAGGATAAGGCCGTCAGGCCCAAAGCTTCGAAAATCTGGGTGTTTTGCGTGGCGGCGAAGGCGGCGCGCAACTGGCCGGGATTGATGTGCGTCAGCGTGTGGATGAGAACGAAAATGGCGAGCGCGGCGATGGCCACGCTGAACGAGGCGCCGATATAGGTCGCGATCGTGCGCCGCCGCTTATGCTCCGCACTGCCGGGCTTGGACGAAAAGCTGTTCAGCCAGGCGTGCAGATTTGCCTTGCGCGGTCGGCCCGGCCCGCGCCTGTTTTGCGTGTCCGGGCGCGCCGGACGTACTTCCTCATTCAAAGCCATTCAGTTTTCCATGTGCGAGCCGCTTGGGCTGGCGGGGGTTATGCGGCGCGAATACGCCAGGGGCAAGGCTTGCTGCATCGCGCAAATATTTCGTAAAATTCGCCCGATTCGGTTGCATGCGGCCAGGGCGTTCTTGTGTCATAACGCGTTGAAACAAATTGTCTTATTGACGCGATCCGGGGCTATGTCGAGATTCTCGGCAAAGATTGCGTCAGCGCTCTTGCCGAATCGTCTCGGACGTTGCGAAATCACCACATTATTTTGGTATCCGGACCAATCGCCGCAAGCGGGCATCCAAGCGGGCATCCAAGCCGCATCATCGCCGGATCGCGAAAGCGCGCTGGACATTTGCGCGACCTTTGAGAATCCTTCGGGACTGACGGAGCGAATATGCGCACGATCGCTGCCTTGTTCTGGCTGATGTTGGGTCTCATTGTCGCAAGCAACGCTTCGGCGCTGCAGGGCGATTATAAGAATTCGGACCTCGCCAGCGATGCGTTGCGGCTCGCGGCGCAGGTGGCGCAAGACGGCGACGATCTTAAGGATCAAACGCCGGACTCCCTGCGCAGCGCCGCGGCAACGGCCCTTGCCAAAGGCGATACGAAATCGACGCTGCACGCGATCGCCGGATTGATCGCGATCGCGCCGGACGATTCCGCCGCCTGGCTCGCTTATTCGCGCGCCGAAGTGGCGTCGGGCAAGACCGACGAAATCTTGCAGGCTGCTTCGACTGCCGCCTATCTTGCTTATACCAAGGCCGCCGACAAGACCACGGCGGCGCAGGCCCTGGCGCAACTCGGCGCGGTCTTTGCGCAACGCGAATTGTGGCGTCCCTCGCTCAATGCCTACCGTGCGAGCCTGGCGCTTGCCGAAAACGCCGATATCCGCGCAAAGTATCAGAAAGAGCGTGAGACCTACGGCTTCCGCATTCTCGATTACAAGGTCGATAAAGATTCTGCCTCACCTCGCGCGTGCTTCCAGTTCTCCGAGTCGCTCGCCAGTGGGCATGTCGATTTCGCCTCTTATGTGAGCGTCGCCGGCATCGACCGGCCGGCGGTTTCGAGCGAGGACCAGCAGATCTGCGTTGATGGCCTGCATCACGGCGAGCATTATACGATCACCTTGCGCCAGGGGCTTCCGTCCTCGGTCGGCGAGCAGCTTTTGCGCACGGCGGTCTATGATCTCTACGTGCGCGACCGCTCCCCGCAGGTGCATTTCACCGGCAAGAATTATGTGCTCCCGCGCATCGGTCAGCAGGGCATTCCGGTCGTTTCCGTCAACGTCAAGAAGGTCGCCGTGCAGATTCTTCGCGTCGCCGACCGAAGCCTTCTGCCGATTATCAGCTCCAGCGATTTTCTGACGCAGCTCTCGTCCTATCGCCTCCAGCAATTCAAGGACAGCGATGCGCGCAAAATCTGGAAAGGCACCCTCGATGTCGCGAGCGAACTCAACAAGGATGTGACCACGGCCTTTCCAGTGCTCGAAGCCGTCGGCACGCTTGAGGCTGGTGTCTATATCATGACCGCCAAGCCGGCTGATGCTTTGCAGGCGGGGGAAGACGATTACAGCAATGTCGCGACGCAATGGTTCGTCGTTTCCGATCTCGGCCTCACTGCGCTGTCGAGCCGCGACGGGCTGCACATTTTCGTCCGTTCGCTGACGACGGCAAAGCCGCTCACCGGCATTTCGCTGCGCCTCGTCGCGCGTGACAACGAGGTTCTGGCGACCAAACAAAGCGACGCGAGTGGCTATGTGCGCTTCGAGCCGGGCCTGTCGCGCGGCAGCGGCGGATTGGCGCCTGGCCTCGTCGTCGCCGAGGGCGGAAAGGGCGATTACGGCTTTCTCAATCTTGAGCAAAGCGCGTTCGATCTGACGGATCGCGGCGTCAAGGGCCGCGACGTGACGCAGCCGCTTGACGCGCAGGTCTTCACCGAACGCGGCGTCTATCGCTCGGGCGAGACGGTCTATGTCACGGCGCTGTTGCGCGATGACAAGGGCGTCGCGAAGGAGGGCGTGCCGCTGACTCTCGTCGCCAGGCGGCCGGACGGCGTCGAATATAGACGCGTGCTGATCGCGGATCAGGGTGCCGGCGGGCGCAGCTTTGCGCTGCCTCTGTTGCCGTCGAGCGCGAGCGGCACGTGGCGGGTGCAGGCCTATGTCGATCCGAAGGGCGCGCCGGTCGGCGAGACGACATTTCTGGTTGAGGATTATGTGCCCGAGCGGCTCGACTTCAAACTGAAGCCGCGCGAGACCCAGGTGCGAGCCGGCGACACGACCACGATCGATACCAATTCGCGCTATCTTTATGGCGCGCCGGGCTCCGGCCTCGACGTGAGCGGCGAGGTGACGGTCGAGGCGGCTGGCGATCACGGCCTGCCGATCCTGAAGGGCTATGAGGCCGGGTTACAGGACCAGACCTTCGAGGCGGTGAGCAAGGATCTCCCAACCATCGTCACGACCGATGACACGGGTGAAGCCGCGATCGATGTGCCGATTCCCGATATCGCCGCGACCCAGCCGCTGGAAGCCAAGGTGGTGCTGCGCGTCGGCGAGCCGGGCGGCCGCGCGGTCGAGCGCAATGTCACGCTGCCGATTCTGCCGAAGGGCGGCCTCATCGGCGTGAAGAAGGATTTCGCCTCGCTTGGCGACGGCGACATCGCCAATTTCGATGTCATCGCAATCAATTCCAGTGCCGCGCGGGTCGCGCGCAAAGGCGTCGCGTGGTCGCTCTATCGGCTGATTACCGATTACCAATGGTATAATCAGGACGGCCATTGGGATTTCGAGGAGGTGAAGTCCTCGCGCCGCGTTGCCACGGGCACGCTCGATTTGAGCGCTGACGCTTTGGGCAAGATCGCCGCGCCCGTCGAGCTCGGCGACTATCGTCTCGACGTTTCGAGCACTGATCCGAACGATGCCCCCACCAGCGTGACGTTTGGCGTCGGCTGGTCCGGCGAGGCGACGGCGGGGGCGCCCGACCTTCTCGAAGTCACGCTCGACAAGGAGGATTACGCGCCGGGCGACGCGATGAAGCTCAAGATCGCATCGCGCTTCGCGGGTACGGCGACGATCGCGATCCTCAACGATCAGCTCGAATATTCCGCGCTCGTCGATGTGAACAAGGGCGACAATATCGTCAGCGTTCCGGTCGGTGCGAATTGGGGCGCGGGTGCTTATGCCGTCGTCTTCGCGCATCGCCCGCTCGACCAGGCAGCGCAGCGCAATCCCGGCCGGGCGCTCGGGCTCGCCTGGTTCAGCGTCGCTGCCGCAAGCCATAAGCTCAACATCGCTATCGGCGCGCCGGAGAAACTGCGCCCGCATGAGCATGTCAACGTGCCGGTCACGCTCGCCGGCCTCCAGCCGGGCGAAGAAGCCTATGTGACGCTCGCTGCGGTCGATGTCGGCATCCTCAATCTCACGCATTATCAGACACCGGACCCAAGCACTTATTTCTACGGCCAGCGCACGCTCGCCACGGAAATCCGCGATCTCTACGGATTCCTGATCGACGGAATGCAGGGGACGGCGGGCGCGATCCGCTCCGGCGGCGATACTGGCGGCGAGCTTCAGGGCAATAAGCCGACCGAGGCGCCTCTGGCGCTCTTTTCCGGCGTGGTCAAAGTCGGCACGGATGGCAAGGCGGAGGTCGGTTTCGATCTGCCGCCGTTCAACGGCACGATGCGGCTCGCCGCCGTCGCCTGGACGAAGACGCGCGTCGGCAGCTCCAGCGAAGATGTCATCGTCCGCGATCCGGTGGTCGTGCAGCCGACGCTGCCGCGCTTCCTGGCGTTGAAGGATCATTCGCGCCTTTATCTGCAGATCGACAATGTCGAGGGGCAGGCGGGCGCCTATAGTTACGAGGTCGTGGCGGACGGGCCAGTGACATTCGGCGCGCATGCGCTCGGGACGATCAAGCTCGCGGCGGGCGAGCGCACCGCGCTCTCCGTGCCGCTGGTCGCGACCGGGGTCGGCCTCGCCAATATCAATTTCAAAATGCACGGGCCAAAATTCGCCACCGAGCGCAATTTCGCGTTGAACGTCGAAGCGGGGACTTCAAGCGTCTACCGTCGCATCGTGCGGCAGATCGCACCCGGCGATTCCGTTCTGGTAAGCAAGGATCTGACGGCCGAATTCCTGCCCGGTACGGGGCGTGTCTCGGCAGCGGTCGCAAGTCTTTCCGGCATCGACGCCGCGGGGCTGTTGCAATCGCTCGCGGATTATCCGTTCGAATGTTCCGAACAGCTCGTCAGCCGCACCATGCCGCTGCTCTATGTCGGCAAGCTCGCCGATCCGAAGGCGCTTGCCTTCGACACGGGCATTGCTGATCGCGTCAATCGTGCGATCGCGATCCTGCTGGCGCGGCAGGATTCGAGCGGCGCCTTCGGCCTCTGGTCGTCCGACAGTGCCAGCGACGAATGGCTCAACGCCTTCGTCACGGATTTTCTGACCCGCGCGCGCGAGGAAGGCTACGACGTGCCGCAGCAGGCCTTCGCCCAGGCGCTGGAGCGGTTGCGCAATTTTGTCGCCAATACCAGCGATGTCGAAGCCGGGCAGGCGAGCGGGATCGCTTATGCGATCTATGTGCTCGCCCGCAACGGCAGGCCAGTGATGGAAGATTTGCGCTATCTCGCCGATGCGCGGCTCTCCGTCTTCGCGACGCCGCTGGCGCGGGCGCAGATCGCCGCGGCGCTGGCTTTGCTCGGCGATCGTGGCCGGGCGGCGAAAGTCTTTGCCGCGGCGAGCGAAAGCCTTTCTCAGGCGAACGACAAGGATAGCCTCACGCGCGTCGATTTCGGCTCGCGTCTGCGCGACGGCGCGGGCCTTCTGACTCTCGCGGTCGAGGGCGGCGCCGACAGCGCGCAAATTGATAAAGCGGCTCAGGTCGTCGAAAGCGCCCGCGATGCGATCACCTATGCCAGCACGCAGGAGG
Source organism: Methylovirgula sp. (assembly GCA_031291555.1). Classification (GTDB taxonomy): domain Bacteria; phylum Pseudomonadota; class Alphaproteobacteria; order Rhizobiales; family Beijerinckiaceae; genus Methylovirgula. The sequence goes on from JARLIV010000262.1 coordinate 6,432, forward strand.
AATCCTGGATGGTGCTCGCGGCCGAAGCGCTGGCCGCCCGCGATGAATCGATCTCGCTCGGGGTCGATGGCACGACGCATAGCGGCGCCTATTATCACACCTGGCTTGCCTCGACGCTCGCGGCGGCGCCGGTGAAACTCGTCAATCAGGGCCACCAGCCGGTCTCCATCGCGCTGACGACCTCCGGCAATCCGATCACGCCGGAGCCCGCGGAGGGGCAGGGCTATACTTTGGAGCGCGGCTATTATTCGCTCAATGGCGCGCCGCTCGATCCGGCGAAGGTCAAGCAGAATGATCGCTTCGTGATCACGCTGAAGGTAACGGAGAGCGTTGCGAGCTATTCGCATCTCGTGCTCGACGATCCGCTGCCCGCCGGGCTCGAGATCGACAATCCCGATCTCTACGACGGCGGCGATGTC
>JARLIV010000263.1 GCA_031291555.1 Methylovirgula sp.
GCGGCGACCGAAAATTGGCATGTTGTCGGCATGCGCCGCCCGGCGGAGTGAGCCATGGCCGTCAAGCTCTCGACGAGCGACGATACGCTCGATGAAAACCACGACATCAACGTCACGCCGTTCATCGACGTGATGCTTGTGCTGCTCATCATCTTCATGGTGGCAGCGCCGCTTTCGACGGTCGATATCAATGTCAATCTGCCGGCCTCGACAGCCCAAGCCTCGCAGCGGCCGGACAAGCCGATTTTCGTCACGATCAAGCCGGATCTGACGCTCGCCATCGGCGATTCGCAGGTGGCGCGCGATTCGCTCGGCGCCGCGGTCGATGCAGCCTCCGGCGGCGACAAGCAGCAGCGCATTTTTCTGCGCGGCGACAAGTCGATCGCCTATGGCAATGTCATGGACATCATGAACGTGCTGCGCAAGGCGGGCTATCTAAAGATCGCCCTCGTCGGGCTCGACGCCTCGCAGGCGGCGCCCGAGAACGCCGCGGCGCCGTGAGCGCGACGCCATGAGCGATGTGATGAGAGCGATGCCAGCGAGCTTCGCCGAAACCATATTGCCGCCGCAGGAGCATGGCGGCTGGCGGCGTTGGGGCCTCGCGGCGGCCATCGTTGTCGCTGTGCATTTGGCGCTTTTGACGGCCTATATTCTCACGCCCCACGACGATCGCCCGCCGGGCGCGCCGCCCGACGCGGTGATGATCGATCTTGCGCCCGTCGCCGTCGCCCCGCCGCCGCAAGACGAGGTTGATACGCCGCCGCAGCCGGACCAGGTGCAGCCCGATCAGCCGCCACCGCCAACCCCGAACATCCCGCCGCCGCCCGACCAACCGCCGCCGCCGGTAACGGACACGACGGCGCCGCCCGAGCCCGACGTGCTGCCGGCCGAACAGCCGGAAGTCGTGATGTCGGCCCCGCCGCCACCGCCGCCGAAGCCCATGGTCGAGAAGCAGGTCGAAAAGCCGAAGCCCACCCACCATCTGCCGAAGCCGCAACGGCGGATCAAATCGACGCGCGCCGATCTGCCCCGCGCCGCGCGGCAGTCGGCACCGATGGCCGGCCTCAACGGCGCCGCCGTCGCCGACTGGAAGAGCGAAATCGTCATGCGCATCATGGGCGCGAAGGAATATCCGGAGGAAGCGCGGGCGCAGGGTGTCGGGGGCACGGCGCTCGTCGCCTTCTCGGTGAGCTCCGGCGGCAGCATCCGTGGCGTGCGCCTGGCGCGAAGCTCTGGCTCCGCCATCCTCGACCGGGCTGCGGTCGAAACCGTGCGCCGGGCCAATCCGGTGCCACCAGCGCCGGCCGGCGTCAATGGCGGCGCGTTCACCGTGCCGCTGCATTTCAGTGTCGGCCGCTAACTGCCTGCGCGTCCGGATGGACCGCCCGGCAAGCAAGAGAATTGCGGCACCTTCACACGGTCTTTGACGAGGCGTGGTCAACTGGCGTAAGTCCTCGCTGGATCGCCTGCGCCCGCCTGTCCTGGCTCGACATTCGCTAAGCGGTCCCCGATCCGGCAGATCCCTTGCCGTTTCTCTTTCGGAATGAGACCCATGGCTGACATCACTAAAATCGGAATTATCGGCGCCGGACAGATGGGCGCCGGCATTGCGCAGGTCTGTGCCGCGGCAGGTTTCGACGTCGTGCTGAACGACATTTCCGACGAGCGAATCGACCACGGGCTCGCGACGATCAGCGGCAATCTCGCCCGCCTCGTCGAACGCAAGCAGCTTGATGAGGCCGCCGTGCAGACGGCACTCAAACACGTCTCCCGCGCGACCGATTATGACGCCTTTGCGGACTGTGATCTGGTGATCGAGGCGGCGACCGAGAACGAGCCGATCAAGCACGCGATCTTTCAAAAGGTCGGTCCAAACCTGAAGCCCGGCGCGATCCTCGCGACCAATACCTCGTCGATCTCGATCACTCGCCTTGCCGCGGCGACCGACCGGCCGGAGCATTTCATCGGCATCCACTTCATGAATCCCGTGCCGCGCATGCAGCTTGTCGAACTGATTCGCGGCATTGCCACGGACGATGTGACCTTCGGCGCCGCCAAGCAGCTGATCGCCCGGCTGGGCAAGACCGCGATCGTCTCGGAAGATTTCCCCGGTTTTATCGTCAACAGAATTCTGCTGCCGATGATCAACGAGGCGATCTATACGCTCTACGAGGGCGTCGGCTCGGTCGAGGCGATCGATACTGCGCTGCGGCTCGGCGCCAACCACCCCATGGGGCCGCTGCAGCTCGCCGACTTCATCGGCCTCGATACCGTTCTGTCCATCATGCAGGTCTTGCACGAGGGTTTGGCCGATTCGAAATATCGCCCCTGCCCTCTGCTAGTGAAATATGTCGAAGCTGGCTGGCTCGGCCGCAAAACCCAGCGCGGCTTTTACGATTATCGCAGCGGCACGCCGGTGCCGACCCGCTAGAGCATCGAACCGAAACGCGCGCAGTTTTTAGGTCACAGGCCCGTCATGCGGACGTGACAGACAGGGTCCGGGTGATTTGCCATAAAGCGTGAGGTGATTTAGAGAGGTTCCGGCAGCTTATGACGTGCTGCCGCCAGGAAAGGGATGTGAGGGGTCAATAGGGTTACAACCGGCCGCGCTGAAAATATCTGGTCAATGCGTCGCCGGCGAAAGAGGTACCAGGTTTGACGGTTCACTGCCAACCCACGGTCTCGCCGGAAGGTTGTCCGGCCCTTGTGCTCAACGCCGACTTCCGGCCTTTGAGCTACTATCCTTTGTCTCTCTGGTCCTGGCAGGATGCGATCAAGGCGGTGTTTCTCGATCGCGTCAACATCGTCTCCCAATATGAGAAGACAGTCCGCAGCCCCAGCTTCGAGATGCGGCTGCCGTCGGTGGTTTCGCTCAAGACCTATATCAAGCCCTCGCGCCACCCGGCCTTCACGCGGTTCAACGTCTTCCTGCGCGACCGCTTCTCCTGCCAATATTGCGGCGCGCGCGAGGAATTGACCTTCGATCACGTCGTCCCGCGCTCGAAGGGCGGCACCACGACCTGGGAAAATGTCGTCGCGGCCTGTTCCATCTGCAATCTGCAGAAAGGCGACCGGCTGACGAGCGAAGCACATATGTGGCCGGCGCGGCACCCCTATCAGCCGACGGTCGCCGATCTCCACCAGAACGGCCGGCTGTTTCCGCCCAACTATCTGCACGAAAGCTGGATGGACTATCTCTACTGGGATTCGGAACTGGAGCCGTAAAGCATCGGACCGAAAAGTGCGCCGCGGTTTTCGGACACATCCGATGCAGTCAATACGAACGTCCGCCGCTCCAGCCGCCCGCAACATTCCACGCGAGACCGGGGCCCGTAGGCCCCGTTGCAAATTGCGCTCTCACCTTGAAGATTTCTAACGCGCTATCGCGCGCCGGGGACAGCTCAGCAATCCATTGAGTTGTCGCGTTCCCAATCGCTGAGGTGACGGGTGTATTCCTGCCATTCCTGATGTTTCAGCTTGGCGTAGGAATCGACGAAGGCATCGCCGAGGCCTTCGCGGATGACTTTGGAGTTCTCGAAGA
>JARLIV010000264.1 GCA_031291555.1 Methylovirgula sp.
GCGCGCTTCGACGAGGAGGCCAATATCCGCTGGGCGCTCGATCTCGAGCGCGCGGGCGCGCAGGTCGTCTTCGGTTTCATCGCGCTCAAGACCCACGCCAAGCTCTCGATGGTCGTGCGGCGCGAAGGCGCCGGGCTTGTCACCTATTGCCACCTCGGCACTGGCAATTATCATCCGGTGACGGCGCGGATCTATACCGATATTTCCTTCTTCACGGCCGACCCCGCGATCGCCAGCGATGTCTCGCGCATCTTCAATTACATCAACGGCTATGCCGAGCCGGCGCAATTGGAGCGCATGTCGATCTCGCCGATCAATTTGAAGAAGCGGCTGCTCGATCATATCGCCAGAGAAGCCGAGCTCGCCCGCTCGGGCAAGCCGGCGGCGATCTGGGCCAAATGCAACGCGCTGGTCGATCCCGAGATTATCGATGCGCTTTATGCGGCGAGCCAGGCGGGCGTGCAGATCGATCTTATCGTCCGCGGCATTTGCTGTCTGCGGCCGGGCGTGCCCGGCCTCTCCGAGAACATTCGCGTCAAATCGATCATCGGCCGCTTCCTCGAACATGCGCGCGTCTATGCTTTTGGCTGCGGCCACGGCCTGCCGCATGCGAAGGCGGCGGTCTATATCTCTTCCGCCGATCTGATGCCGCGCAATCTCGACCGCCGCGTCGAGGCGCTGGTGCCGATCACCAATCCCACCTGTCACAGCCAGGTGCTCGATCAGATCATGATCGCCAATCTCATCGACAACCAGCAGAGCTATCGGGTGCTGCCGGATGGCTCCAGCACGCGCATCACCGCCGGCAAGGAAGAGCCATTCAACGCGCATTCCTATTTCATGACCAATCCGAGCCTGTCGGGCCGCGGCCGGTCGTTGCAGGAGTCGGCGCCGAAAACCCTGTTGAAGCGGCTGGAGGGCCGGTGAATCTGTTGATGCCAAAATTGTTTGCGCCGGCACCGTTGCGCCCGGAGGTGAAGGGGCCGGTGGCGGTCGTCGATATCGGCTCGAATTCGGTGCGCCTCGTCGCCTACGACGGGCTGACACGTGCGCCGACGCCGATCTTCAACGAGAAGGCTTTGTGCGGCCTGGGCAATGGCGTCGCCAAGACGGGCGAGCTTTCGGCCGCGAGCGTGGCCAAGGCGCTCGCTGCCCTGCGGCGCTATCGGACGCTGATCAAAATCATGGATGTGCAGCAGGTCTATGCTTTCGCGACGGCTGCCGCGCGCGACGCCACGAACGGGCCTGCCTTTGTCGCACAGGCGAGCGCCGCGGTCGGTGCGCCGGTCGCGCTGCTCTCTGGCCGGCGCGAGGCGGAGCTCTCGGCGCTCGGCGTCATCTCCGGCATCCACGAGCCGGACGGCATCGTCGCCGACCTCGGCGGCGGCTCGCTCGAACTCATTGAGATCAAGGGCACAAAGGTCGGCAAGGGAATCACGCTGCCGCTCGGCGGCCTTTCGCTGATGGATGCGTCGAACCAGTCGCTGCGTAATGCGGCGAAGATCGCGCAGGAGCAGCTGGAGGATGCCAAGCTGCTGACGCGCCTGCGCGGCCGCACGCTCTATGCCGTCGGCGGCACTTGGCGCGCGCTCGCCAAGCTGCATATGCGCCAGCGCAATTATCTGCTGAGCATCATGCACGGCTACAATATCCCCGCGCGGGAAGCCGCCGACTTTGCCGGCCTTGTCGAGCGCGTCAATGCCGAGGCGCTGGTCGCTGTCGAGGCTGTGACGCCCGCCCGGCGCCCGCTGCTCGCCTATGGCGCCATCGTGCTCGACGAGCTTATCCGTAAGGCGCAGCCGAAGCAGGTGACGATCTCCGCTTCCGGCATACGGGAGGGGCTGCTCTACGAGCAATTGTCGAGCGCCGAGCAGCGGCTCGATCCGCTCATCTTCGGCGCGCAAGTGTTCAACGATGCCTATTCGCGCTCGCCGCGCCATGCCGAGGATCTGCGGTATTGGACGGACTGTTTCATGGACTCGCTGCGGCTCGACGAAAGCCCCGAGGATAAGAGATTGCGCCACGCGGCCTGTCTGCTCGCCGACGTCAACTGGCGCGCGCATCCGGATTATCGCAGCGAGCAGAGCCTCAACATCGTGGTGAACGGCGCCTTCACCGGCATCGATCATCCGGGGCGGTGCTTCCTCGCGCTCGCCATGTCCTATCGCTATCTCGGGCTCGATGCGGATGTGAATCCGCAGATTCGCGCGCATCTCTCGCCGCGGCTGCTCGATCGCGCGCGGTTGCTGGCTGGGGCAATGCGCATCGCCTATGTCGTCTCGGCCGGAATCGCGGACGTCCTGCCGCGCGCGCCGCTTGTCGCGGCCAGGGGCAAGCTGGTCCTTACCTTGCCGCCGGATCTCGCCGCTCTCGTCAGCGAGCGGCTGAACAATCGTCTCAAGCAGCTCGCTAAACTTGTCGGCCGCGAACCGGCGATCCAGATCGGCGCCAATGCCAAGGCGGCCAATGGCGCGGCCGAGGCCGTCTAGATCGCCGCGATCCGCGCAACATGATCGTTTTGCGAAAGGTCAGCATGTCGACATTCATTGCCATGAATCGCTTCAAGGTTTTGAAGGATCAGGCTCACGCTTTCGAGCAGGTCTGGCTCACGCGCACGTCGCGGCTGGACGAAGTGCCGGGTTTCGTCGAATTTCATCTGCTGAAAGGGCCGGAGCACGAGGATTATATCCTCTATGCCTCGCACACGGTCTGGGCGAGCAAGGAGGATTTCATCGCCTGGACGCAATCCGAGCAATTCCGCGCGGCGCATGCCCAGGCCGGTGGCGAAAAGCCGAAGACGCTCGGCCATCCGGAGTTCGAAGGCTTCGAGGCGATCCAGACGGTCGGCAATTCGAAGCGCTGAGTGCGGCTTAATTCGCCGAGGCCGCAGCGGCCGGCGCGTTCTGCGGCGCGTCCTGCCATTCGAGCGTGACGACCTTGCCCTTTTCCAGCGTCAGGGCCAGCCGGCCGTCGATCAGTTCGAGCGCCTTCTCGCCGAAAATCTCGTAGCGCCAGCCCGTCAGCGCCGGAATCTTGGCACGATGGTTGACGGCCAGGGTTTCGAGATCCTCGACGGTGGCGATCATTTTTGCAGCGACGCCATGCGCTTCGCTGACCTGGCGCAGCAGAACCTTCAGCAGTTCGACAGTGGCACCGTTGCCGGAGCGCCGCTCGCGCTCGATCTTCGGCAGGGTTTTCGGATCGCGGTCGAGGCCGCGCTGGATCGCGGCGAGAATATCGGTTCCGGCGCGCGAGCGTTCCATGCCGCGCGGGAAAGCGCGCAGATTGCTGAGTTCGTCCGCCGTCCGCGGCGCCGCCGCGGCGATCTCGATCAGCACATCGTCCTTCAGCACGCGGCCGCGCGGCACGTCGCGGCTCTGCGCCTCGGCCTCGCGCCAGGCGGCGAGTTCCATCAGCACGGCAAGGTCGCGCGGGCGCCGCGCCCGGCCGCGAAACCGCTCCCAAGCCCGTTCGGGGTGCTGCTCATAGACGTCCGCAGACGTGAGCTGAGCCATCTCGTCGTCGAGCCAGGAGAGCCGGCCCGTCGATTCGAGCCGATTGCGCAGCGAAAGGTAGATATCGCGCAGATAGGTCACGTCGGCGATGGCATAATTGACCTGCGCCTCTGACAAGGGCCGCCGCGACCAATCGGTAAAGCGCGAGGATTTGTCGAGCGCCACTTTGCAGACGGCCTGGACGAGCTCGCCATAGGCGATCTGGTCGCCGAAGCCGCAGACCATGGCGGCGATCTGCGTGTCGAACACGGGCGCCGGGATCAGGCGGGCGAGATTCCAAATGATCTCAATGTCTTGCCGGGCGGCATGAAAGACCTTGACGGTCCGCGGGTCCGCCATCAGGGCAAAAACAGGAGAAAGATCAATGCCTTCGGCGAGGGCGTCGATGGCGATCGCCTCTTCGGGTGAGGCGATCTGGACCACGCAGAGCTGGGGCCAGAAAGTCGTTTCCCGCAGGAATTCCGTATCGACGGTGATGAAAGGGTGGGCCGCCAGGCGGCGGCAGGCCTCCGCCAGGTCGCGATTCGTCTTAATCAAGCTCATTCCAGTTTGATACTGGAAAGGCGCGCCGGCTTCCAGCCTTTGGGGCGGCGGGCTATCGATCCGCCATTTTCTCGTATATGGAAGGCGCCGCCTAACCTCGGAGCGACCGGTTCTCATGTCCGTCAGATTCTTCTTTCCCGCATGTCTTCTGATCGCCGGCCTGGCTGCGCCCGCCCTGGCGGAAACCGCAAACCCGCCGGCCGCCGCCGCCAAGCCGGAAAAGCACGAGAGAACGGAATCGCATGCGGCGGGTGTCACCTCGAAGGGCTATGGCTCTTGGTCCCTGCGCTGCGAAGCCGGCCATGCGGAGGGGGCAGGGCGCACCTGCGAGATTTCCGAGACGATCGAGACCGAAAGCGCCAAGCCCGTCGCCAAGATTTCGATCGGCCGCCGCAACCCCAGCGATCCCTTGAGCATCGTCATCATTCTGCCGACCAATGTTTCCTTCCCGAGCACGGTACACATCCGGACGGACAAGGATGACAAATGGGGCTTGGAGCTGGAGTGGCAGCGCTGCATTCCGGGGGCCTGCATCGCCACGGCGGAGATGAGCCGGGCCACGGTCGCGCATTGGAGCAATATCGGTTCCGACGGCGAGATCGTTTTCCGCGATGCGGCCGGCGACGAGGTCAGCCTGCCGATGAGCCTGCGCGGCTTCGGCGATGCCTATAATGCGTTCAGCAAATAACAAAGGTTTTAGCGCGACGCCTCGCGTGGCGCTTTCGACGTGACAGGACATGCATCGTTATCGCACTCACACGTGCGGCGACCTGCGCGAGGCGCAGGCCAATGCCGAAATCAGACTGGCCGGCTGGTGTCACCGCATCCGCGACCACGGCGGCGTTCTCTTCATTGATCTGCGCGATCATTATGGAATCACGCAATGCGTCGTCGATCCGGATTCGCCGGCTTTTTCGCTGGCGGAAACCTTGCGCTCGGAATGGGTGGTGCGCATCGACGGCACGGTGCGCAAACGCCCGGCCGGCACTGAAAATCCGGAGATGCCGACGGGCTTCATCGAAGTCTATGTGACGGCCATCGAGGTTCTTGGCGCGGCGGCGGAGCTGCCGCTGCCGGTCTTCGGCGATCAGCAATATCCCGAGGACATGCGGCTCAAATATCGCTTCCTCGATCTGCGCCGCGACAAGCTGCACAAGAACATCATGCTGCGCGGGCGGATCATCGACAGCCTGCGCGCGCGGATGAAGGCGCAGGGCTTCTTCGAGTTTCAGACGCCGATCCTCACCGCCTCGAGCCCCGAGGGCGCGCGCGACTTTCTCGTGCCGTCGCGGCTCCATCCCGGCAAATTCTACGCGCTGCCGCAGGCGCCGCAGCAGTTCAAGCAATTGCTCATGGTCGCGGGCTTCGACCGCTATTTCCAGATCGCGCCCTGCTTTCGCGACGAGGACGCGCGCGCCGACCGCAGCCCTGGCGAATTCTATCAGCTCGATATCGAGATGAGCTTCGTCACGCAGGAGGACGTCTTCACGGCGGTCGAGCCGGTGCTGCGCGGCATTTTCGAGGAATTCGGCGAGGGCAAGCCGGTCACGCAGAAATTTCCGCTGATCCCTTATGCCGAGGCGCTGTTGAAATATGGCTCGGACAAGCCGGACCTGCGCAATCCTCTCGTCATCACCGATGTGACGGCGGAATTCGCCCGTGAGGACGTGAGCTTCAACGCGTTCAAGAATGTCATCAAGGCCGGCGGCATTGTGCGCGCGATCCCGGCGCCGGGCGCGGGCGCGCAGCCGCGCTCGTTCTTTGACAAGCTCAACGATTGGGCGCGCGGCGAAGGCGCGCCGGGCCTGGGCTACGTCGTCTTTGAGGGAGCCGAGGGCGCACTCTCCGGCAAGGGGCCGATCGCCAAGTTTCTGCCTGCCGAGGTGCAGCAGGCGATCGCCGCCAAGGCCGGAATCGGCGCGGGCGATGCGGTGTTCTTCGTCTGCGATCAGGAGGCGAAGGCCGCCAAGCTCGCCGGCGCCGCACGGCTCAAGATCGGCAACGAGCTCGATCTCTCGAAGAAGGACGTGTTCGAATTCTGCTGGATCGTCGATTTCCCGATGTACGAATGGAATGACGAGGACAAGAAGATCGACTTCTCGCACAACCCGTTCTCGATGCCGAATTTCCCGCACGACGATTTCGTCGCGCTCAACCCGGCGGATGCGGAAACGATCCTCGCCATCAAGGCCTTCCAATATGACATCGTCTGCAACGGCATTGAATTGTCGTCCGGCGCGATCCGTAATCATCGCCCGGACATCATGAAAAAGGCCTTTGCGCTCGCGGGCTATAGCGAGGATGTGCTGGAGCAGAAATTCGGCGGCATGTATCGCGCCTTTCATTATGGCGCCCCGCCGCATGGCGGCATCGCGCCGGGCGTCGACCGCATCGTCATGCTGCTCGCGGGCGAAGAGAATCTACGCGAGATCGTACCCTTCCCGATGAACCAGCGGGCGGAAGACCTGCTGATGGGCGCACCCTCACAGGTCACGGCCAAGCAATTGCGCGAACTTCATATCCGGCTGAATTTGCCGGAATCGAAAAGCTAAATAGGCTGCAATCCATCGAGGCGAATAGGCTATGAGAATCGTCTATTTCGTCTCCAGCGCGCATCGATACGACGAAGCGATCTATTTCGGAGTCGGGCCAAAATTCGGCGCCGCCTATGGCTGGGAGGTGCAGCCGATCGACGGCATCGCATCTTGCCCTTGCGATGTCGGCGTTATCGACAATCGCCTTGAAGCGTCCGATGTCGCTGCGCTCGAAAGCTTTCTCGCGCGCCCGCCTGGTCGCCGGTTCCCGATCTTCTTCCGTATCAGCGATCCCGATATGCCGCTGTCGGTGAAGCCGGGTGTCAAATTCATCTTCGCGTGCGGCGATTGCGACGGGGTGCATTTCGCCACGACCTACGATCCCGAAGGCCCGTTCAAGGCGTATCTTCAAGGCCTCAAGCGATCGCGGCTCGCGCATCTGCCTTATCCCTATGAGCGTACGCGGGAGGTCGAGATTGATTTCGCGCAGCGGCGCCGCCGCATCTTTCTCTCCGGTGCGACCGACGAGCGGCTTTATCCATTGCGCCAAGCGCTGCGGCGCAAACGCCGATATAATCCCTTGCTACGGCTTGCGGTCCACGACCTGCCGCATCCCGGCTATCCAGATTTGGGCGTGCGCTTGAAGCACGCAGTCGTGCGTGAGCGCTTCGTCAGCTATGCCGCCGCCTATACACATTTCTTTCTGTGCCCGACGGTCTACGAGAGCGAACTCGCCAAATATCTTGAATGCGCATACGCAGGAACCGTTCCGATCGGCCTGCCGCCGAAGTCGCTGGCGCCCAGCGTAAGGGACTGCTTCTTTACGTGGTGCGGCTCCACACATGAACTCTTGCGCGCGCTTGCAAGCAATCTTGACGATATGCGTTTTCTTGCGTCTCAATACAGAACCGTGCTCCGCGGTTTGCGCGAGCCCGC
>JARLIV010000265.1 GCA_031291555.1 Methylovirgula sp.
GATCGAGCCGAACGTCGTCATGCAAGTGCTGCTGCCGCCGCTGCTCTATATCGCCGGCGTCGGCATGAGCTGGCGTGGCTTCAAGCGTGAATTCGCTGAGATTTCTCTGCTGGCGGTCGGCTGCGTCTGCGCCACGGCTGCCGCGGTCGCGTTTACCGTGCATGGGCTGCTTGGCTGGCCTCTGGCATTGGGCTTCGTCCTCGGCGCTATCGTCGCACCGCCGGATGCCGTCGCGCCCATCGCGCTCACCGTCGGGCTGGCGCTGCCGCAGCGCATCGTCACGATTCTCGAAGGCGAGGGCCTCGTCAACGACGCGACCGCGCTGATCATCTTCAGCTTCGCGGTCACTGCCGTCGAGACCGCGAGCTTTTCGTTGCCGCAGGCGGCTGGATTGTTCGTTGTCATCGCTTTTGCTGGCGTCGCCTGGGGGCTCGCCGTCGGCTGGGGCACGTTGCGGCTGCGGCGTGCAATCGGCGATCCGGAAATCGAGCTGACGATCGCGTTGCTGGCGCCCTACATCGCCTTTTGGCCTCTGCAGGCGCTGGGCGGCTCCGGCGTCTTGGCGGCGGTGGCGGCGGGGCTTTATGTCAGCGCCAACGGCGCCGGCCAGATTCCGCCGGCAACGCGCCTCCAGGGCTATTTCTTCTGGCGCCTCGTCGTCTACATCACCGAGGGTTCGATTTTCGTCATCACCGGCCTGCAGGCGCGCTCGATCCTCGAGACGCTGCAAAAGGACTCATGGCAGAAGCTGCCGCTGGCGGTCGGCGTCGTTATCCTTGCGGTGGTGGCGGTGCGCATGATTTGGGTCGTCATCCTGACGCGAGTCCCGCGTGACCTCATCCGCAAGCGCAGGCACAAGGCGCCGCCGCCCTGGCAGCATGACTTCTTCATCGGCTTCACCGGCATCCGCGGTGTCGTCTCGCTCGCCGCCGCGCTGTCGATCCCCTTCATGGTGGACGGCGCACCCTTTCCCGAGCGCGACATCGTTTTGATCATCACCTTTGCAGTGATCCTGGCGACGTTGGTGGGCCAGGGACTCAGCCTGCCTTGGCTCGTGCGCAAGCTGGGTCTCGATGCTGAGGGCAAGCGCGAGTCGGCGGCGGCGAAGGATCGCGAGATCCGCGCCCGTGTGCTCGGCGTCGAGGCGGCGCTCACGCGGCTCGGCGCGCTGGAGCCGGACGGCATATCGGCCGGGACGATGCGCGTGCTGAAGAACCGCCATCGCGACCGGCGCGACACGCTGATCAGCGCGCTGAAGCGCGTCGATGGGCAATATGGCGATTCGCTCGATGTGCAGCTCAGCCTGATCGCGGCCGAGCGGCAGAAGATCGCCGAGCTTTATGCGGAGGACGCCTTGACCGACGAAGCCCGCCGCCGGATCGAGCGGGAACTCGATCTGGAGGACGCACGGTTGCGGCACGCCCATGCGAGCGCACTGCCGGTCAAATACGACGATCCGCTGACTTAAAGCGTGCCGGCCTTCCGCCGAGGCCGCTTATTTGTGGTGATGGCGCAGATATTCGTGCAGCGAGGCCGAGCCCGTTTCTTTCAGCAAGGTCTCCAGATGCATGTCGCCGCGCCGGCCGGCGGCGAAATGGTCGCCGTAGGTCTTGCGCAACGTATCGATCCGCGTGTTGCCGTGCTTGTGGCTGATCCGCCCGCGCTCTTCGGCCCGGCCGTCGAGCCCCTTCTTATGTGCCTTAACCGCTTTTGCCATTGAACCCCTCCTTCGTCAGGGATGTGTCGGCGCAACGCTAATCTGCACAATCTGCTTCGCTTGCGGATTTCTTCCGTGCATTGGCGCACGACCCGCTTCTTTGATGCCCGGGAAATAGAGCATTGGAATGTTAGCATAGCGACAAGCAGCCGCTAGCGGTTTTCATCTATCGCGCGCAGGAGAAATCCCAAGAATACGAAGCCCGAGGCGTGCGGAGGCTATCCGGAGTCCGAAAGGATTTGCGTCGTTGGGGCGAGAGCCGAGAGCCATCACTTATCGCTGCGAATTTGGCTTTAACAAATGTAATGCCCGTGCTTACAGCAAGCTTACAATAAAGTTACAAGAAACAAACAACAACATTATTGGCCCAACATAATATTCGCCAGCCCCGCAGCAGCAAACAACTGCGCGCCCAGAGGTGGACTATGAACGAGATCGTCAAGACGAGCGCCTTTATCGACGCTGAGCCCTATTCGCCGGACGAATTCGAGGCCGCGATCCGCGCCGTCGGCGCCGAGCGCTATCACGACAAGCACCCTTTTCACAAAATGCTGCACGGCGGCCAGCTGAATAAGGAACAGGTCCGCGCCTGGGCGCTCAACCGCTATTGCTATCAGGAGGCGGTGCCGCGCAAGGATGCCGCCTTCATGAGCCGCGTGCATGACCGTGAATTGCGCCGGGAATGGATTCACCGCATCCATGATCACGACGGCCTCGGCGAAGAGGGCGGCGGTATCGAGCGCTGGCTGGTGCTCACCGACGCGCTCGGCTTCTCGCGCGAATATGTCACCTCGCGGCGCGGCGCACTGCCGGCGACGAAATTCGCGGTCGAAGCCTATGTGCGCTTTGTCGTCGAACAGCCGCTGGTCATCGCTGTCGCGTCTTCGTTGACGGAATTGTTCGCGCCGGCGATCCACCGCGAGCGTATCGCCGGAATGCTGGCCAATTACGATTTCGTCGACGACCGCGTCATGGCCTATTTCAAACGGCGGCTGGCGCAGGCGCCACGCGATTCCGAATTCGCGCTGAATTACATCAAGACC
>JARLIV010000266.1 GCA_031291555.1 Methylovirgula sp.
GGCCTGCGGGCTGAGCTACGGTTTCGCCGATTCCGGCGACGGCCCGGCCGTTTTCGTCATGCTCTTCGCCGGCTTTTTGATTGTCGGCCTGGCGCTTTTCCTCGAAGTCGTCTACGAGCCGCCCTATTGGGTCTATTTCGTTGTCTTTCCGCCGCTGACAGTCCTCGTCTGCCTCGGGCTTCTGCGGCCGCTGAAAGGCATCCTCCTCACGCTGCAATATCGCAACAAGGCCGAACAAGGCCGGATCGAGAACCAGGAGACAGATGGCTGATACGCCGGCGCGCAAGGGGCTTCTCGTACCTTTGCTCTTCGTTCTCGCCGGGACGGGCGTTCTCGTCTGGCTCGGCGTCTGGCAATTGCACCGCCTCACCTGGAAAGAAGCGCTGATCGCCAGGATCGCGGCGCGCAGCACCGCCGCGCCGCAGCCGTTGCCGGCGCCCGCCGCCTGGCCGGGGCTCAATCCCGACGATTACGAATATCTGCACGTCTCGGCGCGCGGCCATTTCGACAATGCCAAGGAAGTGCTGGTCTTCCGCACGCAGGGCCCGCGCGATCTCGGCGCCGGCTATCTCGTGCTGACGCCGCTGATCCTGGCCTCAGGGGATGAGGTCATCGTCGATCGCGGCTTCATCCCGACCGATCTCGCGGCCAAATCCTCCCGCCCGCAGAGCGAGATCGAGGGCGAGGTGACGGTCACCGGGCTGATGCGGCCGCCGCAGGACCGCAATTTCTTCACCCCCGCGGACGATCCCGCCCACGGCCTCTATTTCACCCGCGATCCGGCGGCGATCGCGGCGCATTTCGGGCTCGCCCGAGCGGCGCCCTTCGTCATCGATCAGGACAAGATCGCAATCCGTGGCGGCTGGCCGGAGGGCGGCGCGACCATTGGCAACATCCCCAATAACCATATGGAATATGCGCTGACCTGGTTCGGCGGCGCGCTCGGCCTGTGGATCGTCTTCGGCACCCACCTTTTCCGGGTCTGGCGGGAGCGGCGGCAAGAGCGGCGGCCAGCGAAGCCTTAAGCCTAATCCTCGGCGGCCGAGGGGCGGGGCGGGCAAAAGTCCCCGCCGCTGCGGTTTTGTGTTAAACCAGCCCGAAATCGATCAAAAACCCAGGCATTGAGTGTGAAATATATTTCGACCCGCGGCACCGCGCCTTCGCTTTCCTTCACCGATGCGATGATCGCGGGCCTCGCCGAGGACGGCGGGCTTTATCTGCCGCATTCCTATCCACGGCTGACGCCGGCCGAGATCGCCGGTTTCGCCGGCCAGCCCTATGCCGCGGTGGCGGAGGCCGTTATCTGGCCCTTCGTCGCGGGCGCGATCGATCGCGCGGCTTTGCGGGGAATGATTGAGGCCGCCTATGCCCCGTTCGATCATGTTGCCGTCGCGCCGCTGTCGCAGCTCGGCGACAATTTGTTCCTGCTTGAGCTGTTTCATGGGCCGACCCTCGCCTTCAAGGATCTGGCCATGCAACTCCTCGGCCGGCTGATGCAGCATGTGCTCGCCGCGCGGGGTGCGCGGGCGACCATCGTCGCGGCGACCTCGGGCGACACGGGCGCGGCCGCCATCGCCGCTTTCCAGGGCCTGCCGGAAGTCGATGTTTTCATCCTTTATCCGCATGGCCGCGTCTCCGACGTGCAGCGCCGGCAGATGACGACGGTCGCCGCGGACAATGTCCACACGATCGCGCTCGAAGGCACGTTCGATGACGCGCAGAACATGGTGAAGGGGCTGTTCGCCGACAAAAAATTCCGCGACGAATTCTCGCTCGCCGGCGTCAATTCGATCAATTGGGCGCGCGTGGCGGCGCAGGTCGTCTATTATTTCACGAGCGCGGTGGCGCTCGGCGCGCCACACCGGCGGATCTCCTTCGCCGTGCCGACAGGCAATTTCGGCGATATTCTCGCCGGCTGGGTGGCCAAGCAAATGGGCCTGCCGATCGAGCGGCTCGTCATTGCCACCAATGCCAACGACATTCTCGTGCGCACCCTGAAAACCGGCCGCTACAAGACCGGCCAGGTCGAGGCCACACAATCGCCCTCAATGGACATACAAGTGTCTTCGAATTTCGAGCGGCTTCTCTACGAAGCCTATGGGCGGGATGCCGCGGCCGTGCGCCGGCTGATGAATTCCCTGCAGCAATCGGGCGGCTTTTCGCTCGATGCCGGACCGCTGGCGGCGATCCGCGACGAATTCGACGCCGTGCGGGTCGGCGAAACCGAAACAGGCGAGGAGATCGCGCGTGTGTGGCGCGAGACGCAGAGATTGATCGATCCGCACACCGCCGTCGGCGTCGGCGCGGCGCGCGCCGCTTTGGCGGCGCGGCAGAGCGTTCCGACGATCGTGCTCGGCACGGCGCATCCGGCCAAATTCCCCGCCGCGATCGAGCATGCGACCGGCCAGCATCCGCCGCTGCCGCCGCACCTCGCCGATCTTGCCACGCGACCCGAACATTTCGACGTGCTGCCCAACGATCAGAGCAGAGTCGCGGCCTATATCCGCCAGGCTTTGCAAGCCCCTCGCGAGGGCGCGAAAAGGGTGGCCTCATGAGCGTCGAGGTCACGACCTTGCCGTCCGGCCTGCGCGTCGTCACCGATCGCATGCTGCATCTCGAAACCGTCTCGCTCGGCGTCTGGGTGGCGGCGGGTTCGCGGCATGAGCGTCCGCGCGAGCGCGGCCTGTCGCATCTTCTCGAACATATGGCCTTCAAGGGCACGCGGCGCCGCTCGGCGCGCGACATCGCCGAGGAGATCGAAAACGCCGGCGGCGATCTCAATGCTGCGACGGGTGTGGAGCAGACGGCCTATTACGCGCATGTGCTCGCCGGCGATGCCGGGCTTGCCATCGACATTCTCTCCGACATCCTGACCGACAGCGTCTTCGACAAGGAAGAGCTGGAGCGCGAGAAGGAAGTCATCATCCAGGAGATCGGCGCGGCCGAGGATACGCCCGACGATCTCGTCTTCGATCTCTTCAACGCCGCGGCCTTTCCCGAGCAGCCGATCGGCTCGCCGATCCTCGGCACGCGCGAACATGTGCGCGCCTTCGACCGCGCGATGATCGCAGCCTATCTCGCCAATCGTTATTGCAGCGGCGTGACGATTGTCGGCGCCGCGGGCGCACTCGATCATGCGCGGATCGTTGAGGCCGCCGCGGCGCGTTTTGCCACGCTGCCGGCGCAAGCCACCGAGGCCGCGCCCCAGGCGCGCTACACCGGCGGTGAGCTGCGCGTCAGCCGGCGGCTTGAGCAGGCGCATCTCGTCATCGGCTTCGAGAGTCTGTCCTATGCGACGCCCGCCTATTACGCGGCGCAGGTCTTCGCCAATGCGGTCGGCGGCGGCATGTCCTCGCGGCTCTTCCAAGAGGTGCGCGAGAAGCGCGGCCTCGCTTATTCCGTCTATTCCTTCCATTGGGGCTATGCCGATACCGGCCTCTTCGGCTTCTATGCCGCTACCAGCAAGGCGCAGGTACGCGAGCTCGTGCCGGTCGCGCTCGAATGCATCGCCAACGCCGTCGTGGATCTGAGCGAGGCCGAGGTCGAGCGCGCCAAGGCCCAGATGAAGGTCTCGCTGCTCACCGCGCTCGAATCGCCGACCGCCCGCTCGGAGCAGATCGCCCGGCAGATTCTCGCCTATGGCCGTGTTCTGACGCGTGACGAAATCCTGCAAAAGGTCGATAATCTGACGGTCGCGGAAGTTCGCGACGCGGGTGCCGCGGCCTTGCGCTCGGCGCCGACCGTTGCGGCGGTCGGGCCGGTCAGTAAGGTTCCTACGCCCGATCGCGTGCGCGCGTTCCTCGGACGGATCTGAGGGGAGGCATCGGCTTGGCTCTGTTTCGGCTCGGCGTGCCGAGCGAGATCAGCAATCTGGTCCGCGGCGAGGCTGTCTATCTGCGCCCGCCCGAGGCGCGCGATTATGAAGCCTGGGCGGATCTGCGCGAAAAGAGCCGTGCTTTTCTCACGCCCTGGGAACCGACATGGCCGGGCGATGACTTGACCCGTACCTCGTTCCGCCGCAGGCTACGCCGCAATCTGCAGGAAATGACGAACGATGAGGCCTATCCCTTTCTCATCTTTCGCGATGTGGACGACAGGCTCGTCGGTGGTCTGACGCTTGGACAAGTCAAGCGCGGCGTCGCCCAGTCGGCGACGCTCGGCTATTGGATGGGCATGCCCTATGCGGGCCAGGGATTGATGTCGCGGGCGGTCAGGGCGATGACGGGCTATGCCTTCACCTCCCTGCGCCTGCATCGGATCGAGGCGGCCTGTCTCCCGCACAACGCGGCGTCGATCCGGCTGCTGGAACGCGTCGGCTTCAAGGGAGAGGGGCTTGCGCGGGCCTATTTACGGATCAACGGGCTCTGGCAGGACCATCTCCTCTATGCACTTTTGGAAACTGACCCGCTGCCCTTGCGGGTCGCGCGTCGCGATCGCGGCTGAGTGGAGAAAGATGTCGTCGGCTTCAAGCGTATGGAATGGGATGCGTCAGTGCCAAATATGGCTCGTCTTCGCGTTTTTGCTGCTCGCGATGGCGCCGGCACAGGCCATTCAATCCGTCCGCATTCCACTCGATGCGACCGCGATCGATCTCACCAAGGCCGTGGAGAACTATGGCGCGCAGGGCGACCGGCTGCTCGTCTCAACCGCGCCGGGGTCTGACGGAATCGTCCGCCGCATCGAGGTGCGCGCGCTCGAACCCGGCTCGCACCCGAACTGGATCGTCTTCGCGCTCACCAACGACACCGACGAGCAGATCGAGCGGCTTGTCGTCGCGCCGCACTTCCGCCTGGTGGGGTCGGGCGTCATCTGGCCCGATCTCGGCGCCTCGCGCATTTCGGCGATCACCGCGAGCCAGAGCTTTCCGCCGGAACGCGTGGACAGCGCCGATGCTGATGTCTTCCGCCTGACGATCGACCCCGGCACGACGGTGACTTATGTGGCCGAATTGCGTACCGCGAGCCTGCCGCAGCTCTATCTCTGGCAGCCCGACGCCTATAAGGACAAGCTCATCAGCCTGTCGCTCTACAAGGGCATCGTCATCGGCGTCGCGGGCCTGCTCGCGCTCTTCCTCACCATCGTCTTCGTCGTCAAGGGCGCCGTGATCTTTCCCGCCGCCGCGGCGCTGGCCTGGGCGGTACTCGCCTATGTCTGCATCGACTTCGGCTTCTGGGACAAGATTTTCGATACATCCGCGCAGGCCGATCGCGTCTGGCGCGCGGGCGCGGAAACCTCGCTCGCGGCGACGCTGCTCGTCTTCCTCTTCGCCTATCTCAATCTCAATCGCTGGCATGTGCGCGCCTCGCGCGTCGCGATCGGCTGGCTGGTTTTCCTCGTCGCACTGATCGGGCTCGCCATCTTCGACGCGCC
>JARLIV010000053.1 GCA_031291555.1 Methylovirgula sp.
ATGCCCGTCCGGCGCCCCGGTCAGCCGGGCACGGGCGGTATCGGAGAGCGGCGCGCGCAAAACCTGCACGCTGCGGTGTTTTTCCCGTGCCTGGGCCTCGGTGAGGCCGATGACGGCCATTTCCGGATCGGTGCCGAGAAGGCGCGCGGGCGGCACGGCGCCGGCCGTCCGGCTGAACAGGCGGCGGGCGACGCGCTCGGCCTGCCCCGGCGCCGAGAGCGCCGATTCGGGGCCGCCTGCGGCGTCGCCGACCGCATAGACCCGGCGGTTGCTGGTGCGGCCGTTGGCGTCAACCAGAACCCCTGAATTGGCATAGGTGACCCCCGCATTTTTCAATCCGAGGCCTTCGGTGAGCGGCGGTGTGGCGCCGGCAAAGAGGATGTGTGCGGCTTCGAGCGGGCCGGAGAGCGCTTTGAGATGAACCCGCACGCCGCCGCGCAGGGGTTCGATATGGGTGATTTCAGCGTGCGGACGCAGCGTCAGTCCGTCGCGGGCGAGCTGCGTCAGCACGGGCGCGACCAGCTCGGGGTCCTCATTCGGCAGGATGGCGCCGCCTTCGACCAGGGTTACCCGCGTCCCAAGCCGCAGGAAGGCCTGCGCCAAGGTCAGGCCCTGGAAGCTCGCGCCGACGATAATGAGATCCTCCGGCGGCCGATCGAGCGTCAGCAGATCCTCCGGCGTCAGCGCGCGTATCAGCTCCTGCCCGGGCAGAGAAGCCGTCGCCGGCATGGCGCCGGTCGCCAGGATGAAATGCTTGGCTTCGATCGCGCGCCCACCGGCCTCAAGCCGCGTCGGGCGGCTAAAACTGCCAACGCTGCGAATCAGCTCGATATTTGAAGCCGTCAGCGAGCCGGGCGCGAACTCGCGCGCAAAAACTCTTATGGCAGCGAGCACTTGGGCGCGCAAACCGGCAAAATCGATCTTGCGTGCGGCCGGACTGCCAAATTCGGCGCCGTGCGCGCCGCTGGCGGCCTGCAGGGCGGCGGCGCAGAAGGCTTGCACCGGCACGGTCCGGGTCAGATAGCCGCCCCCGAGAGCCCGCTTCTCGACGACGACGACCTTAGCGCCGAGCGCCGCCGCCGCCCGCGCCGCGGCCACGCCCGCACCGCCGCCGCCGAGGATGCAGAGATCGCAGTGTAATATGTCTGTCATGCTGCTTTCTCGTAATGGGAAATCTTGTAGCTGCCGCCGCGGCGCGACCGCCCTGCCGCTCCCTAATCTCGACAAAGACTTGGCAGAAGCGAAGGGGTGGGCATGGGAGCATGTCGCGCCCGGTTCGTCATTTCGGTGTTTCGGCTTGGTTGCCTCCCGGTCGTGAAAATGGCACTGGCAGCGTTTCGGTCGCAAGCCCCTTGGGGTGACGGCGACGCTTTAGGAGCGAAAAATGCAAATCGCTATGGTCGGCTCAGGTTATGTCGGTCTGGTTTCGGGCGCCTGTTTTGCGGACTTCGGCCACAAAGTCTGCTGTATCGACAAGGATGCCGGGAAGATCGAGGCGCTGAAGGCCGGCAAGATGCCGATCTACGAGCCGGGCCTTGCCGAACTGGTGATGACCAATGTGCGGCAGAACCGGCTGACCTTCGCCGACAATCTTGCGGCCGTGCGCGGTGCCCAGGCGGTCTTCATCGCCGTCGGCACGCCGTCGCGGCGCGGCGATGGCCATGCCGACCTTACCTATGTCTATCAGGCGGCGCGCGAGATCGCCGCGGCGATCGAGGGCTTCACGGTGATCGTGACCAAATCCACCGTGCCGGTCGGCACCGGTGACGAGGTCGAGCGGATCATCCGCGAGGCGCGGCCGGATGCCGATTTCGCCGTCGTCTCGAACCCCGAATTCCTGCGCGAAGGCGCGGCGATCTCCGATTTCAAGCGGCCGGACCGGATCGTCCTCGGCCTGGAGGATCAGCGCGCCGAAGCGGTGATGCGCGAGGTCTACCGGCCGCTCTATCTCAACCAGGCGCCGATCCTCATCACCAACCGGCGCACCTCGGAACTAACGAAATACGCCGCGAACGCCTTCCTGGCGACCAAGATCACCTTCATCAACGAGATTGCCAGCCTGTGCGAAGAGGTCGGCGCCAATGTTCAGGATATCGCCCGCGGCATCGGCCTCGACAACCGCATCGGCTCGAAATTCCTGCACGCCGGTCCCGGCTATGGCGGTTCGTGCTTCCCCAAGGATACGCAGGCGCTGATCAAGACGGCGCAGGATTATGGCACGCCGGTCCGCATCGTCGAGACCGTCGCCGCCGTCAACGATCAGCGCAAGCGCGCCATGGCGCGCAAAGTGCTCGCCGCCTGCGGCGGTTCGGTGCGCAACAAGACGATCGCGGTGCTGGGACTCACCTTCAAGCCGAACACCGACGACATGCGCGATTCGCCGGCGATCTCGATCATTACCGCGCTGCAGGACGCCGGCGCCAAGGTCAACGCCTTCGATCCCGAGGGCATGGAGCAGGCGCGCCATTATCTCGAAAATCTCAATTACTGCAGCGATCCCTATGCCTGCTGCAAGGATGCCGCAGCGCTCGTCATCGTCACGGAGTGGGATGCGTTCCGCGCGCTCGACCTCGGCCGCGTCAAAGCGTTGCTGAGCGATTCGGTTCTCGTCGACCTGCGCAATATCTACGAGCCGGCAGAGGTGCGCCGCCAGGGCTTCAAATATTTGTCCATCGGCCGGGCGTAGGACGCAAAGTCGCCATTGCGAGGTGCGGAAGCGACGAAGCGATCCAGAAATGACTCTGGATTGCTTCGCGTGGCTCGCAATGACGCGGATTACTCCGCTGCTTCGGCGAACGCGCCGCGCTGCGCATATTCGCGCACATTGCCGATGAGCACATTGCGCTGGGCCAGCTCCGGCGCCTCGAGCACCTTGAGGAAGTCTTCGTAGTCCGGATGGTTCGGGCTGCCGATGAAGGCTTCGACATATTCCTCTTTGGCGAAGATATCGCGCTGGCGGATCATGTTGAAGATGATCAGGTCGACGGCGTGATCCTCGCACATGCGTACGAAGGCCGGCATTTCCCGGTAGTTCAGCGCCTGAACGACCATCGAGCATTGCAGGAATGAGATTTCGCCGCCCCGCCGCATGTCGCGCAGGAAGGCGAGGTTCTTCAACAGCCGCTCGAACGTGCCGCCGCGGCGCACGATCGCATAGGTCTCGGCCTTCGCGGCATCGATCGAAATCTCGACATTCCGGACACGGCCTTTCAGTCCCAGCTCGTCCCAAGCGCGCGGGTCGAGCAATTGGCCGTTGCTGATGAGGTCGATCTTCAGATTGGGAAAGTCGCCATTGTTCAGCCGCTTGAGCAGATTGCGGAAGTGCTTGCTGCCGAAGGGATCGCCAGAGCCGGTGACGAGGACGGATTTCGCCTCGCTCAGGAGGGGCACCAGCGTCGCCTCGGTGAGCTGATCGAGCTTCGCCTGCTTGGCGGAATTGGCGAGATAGGTGCTCGACCGGCAGGATGGGCAGGAGAGATTGCACGATTTGTCGTGCGACAGCTTCACATGCTCCGGCAAAGTCCCGACGCCGGATTTGTAGCGCGCGATGATTTCTTTGGCGCGCGCGGAATCGCGGGACATCAGCGTGCGGCCGGTGATGGCCGAGCAATGCACATGATTGCAATAGCGGAACGAGCCGTCGATCATCGAGTCGCGGATATTCCGCGCGGCCTCGCTGTTCCAAAGCTCGTGCGCCGGCGTGTCGAGCCGGCCGATCGGAGTCGGCAGCCAGATCGGGCAGCAGACATAGGCGAGGCCGGTCGGCGTCGTCTCGAGCTGCTCGAACGGCGCCGCGCAGAAATGCGTCTGCAGATATTCCTTAGTGCTCGCGCTCGTCTTCTGCTCGGCGGCAATTTTCTGCCGGCGCTTGAGCATGAAATTGTTGTCGATCCAGGTGCCGACCGCGTCGATGCGATCGAGGCCGATGAATTCATGAATTTTGGGGTGCGCCAGCAGCCGCAGCGCCGGCTTAGGTACGAGCACATCCACCAGCTCGACCAGCGTGCCGCGCAGCCAAATGAGAGATTTCGCCAAAGCCATGCGCAAGCCCCGCGGACTTTGCCGCCATTCTAACAGGAATTCCGGCGCCTGCGCCAACCGGAGGCGCCAGTTTTCCGGCAGGCTGCGTTATCTGCTTGGAAATTGCGGGCTTTGCAAGGCAGAGGGGCCCGGCGGGGCGGCGCGCCTTCGGCCGCACCTCGACTAAAAGCCAAGGTTGCATCCGCTGAAAGTCCAATTGTTCCGCCGTGCGATTGCGGTGATGACCGGCCTGTGACCCGCGCGCGCCGCGGGCACCGCAGTCAAGTCGGAGGCCACTTTGATGAACGCAATTGCGCGAACCTGGGAGCTTGGTGGGACAGCGCTCAGCGGGACGGGGCTTTTCGGTACGGCCGCCGTGCACGCCAATCTGCAGGCCGCGCCGCTCGTGGCGCTGGCGCTTCAGCGCGGCGAGGGCAAGCTCTCGGCCGACGGCGCGCTGGTCGTGCGCACCGGCACGCACACTGGCCGCTCCGCCCAGGACAAATTCGTGGTCGATGAGCCGGGCGTGAGCGCCGAGGTCTGGTGGGGCAATGTCAATCAGAAGCTCTCGCCCGCGGGGTTCGCCGCGCTCACGGAGAATGTGCGCGGGTATCTGCAGGGCCAAATCCTCTTCGTCGAGGATCTTTATGCCGGTGCGGCGCCGGCGCATCGCATCCGTGTCCGCCTCGTCACGACGAATGCCTGGCATGCGCTTTTCGCCCGCAACATGTTCATCCGGCCTACCGCGGCGGAGTTGGAAAGCTTTGCGCCGGATTATGTGATCCTCCATGCGCCCGATCTGCCGGTCGATCCGGCCCGCTGCGGCGTGCGTTCGTCCACGGCTGTGGCTTTGTCCTTTGCCCAAAGGCTGATCGTCATTTCCGGCACTCAATATGCAGGGGAGATCAAGAAGGCGATCTTCACCGTGATGAATTGGCTGCTGCCGGCGAAAGGCGTGTTGCCGATGCATTGTTCCGCCAATATCGGGCCGGCCGGCGATACGGCCCTGTTTTTCGGCCTCTCGGGCACGGGCAAGACGACTCTGTCGTCCGATCCCGAGCGCCGGCTCATCGGCGACGATGAGCATGCCTGGTCGCCGGAGGGCGTCTTCAACTTCGAAGGCGGCTGCTACGCCAAAGTCATCAATCTGCGGCGCGAGGCGGAGCCTGAAATTTGGGCAGCCTCGCATCGTTTCGGCACGGTGCTGGAGAATGTGCCTGTCGATTCCAATGGCGGGCTCGATCTCGACGACGATTCGCTGACGCCGAACACCCGCGCCTGCTATCCGCTGCATTTCATCGGCAATGCCGAGCCGAATGGGATCGGCGCGGCGCCGCGCAATGTGGTGATGCTGACGGCGGACGCTTTCGGCGTGATGCCACCGCTCGCCCGGCTCACACCGGCCCAGGCGATGTATCATTTCCTGTCCGGTTACACCGCCCGCGTCGCCGGCACCGAAAAGGGCCTCGGCAGGGAGCCGTCCGCGACCTTCAGCGC